>CAZUKT010000361.1:0-4502 GCA_964620975.1 uncultured Rubrivivax sp.
CGTGGGCCTGATGATCGAAAGCCACCTGCAAGAAGGCCGGCAAGACCTGACGCCTGGCCAGCCGCTGCGCCCGGGTGTGTCCATCACCGACGCCTGCATCGGCTGGGCGCAGACCGAGCCCGTGCTGCAGCAACTGGCGCAGGCCGTGCGCACGCGCCGGGCACTGCCGCCGCCGCTGGCCTGAACCCACGGCGCTGCGGCGGTTTACAGGGCGGCGTCGCCGCCCGGGCCTGGCTCCACCTTGCGGATGCGCAGCGGTGCCTTGCGGGCGGGGGCCGCAGGCTCGGCGGCTTGCGGGGCGGCTGCGCCGGCCGCCTGGCTGGCTTGCACAAAGGCCTGGGTGGCGTCTGTGGCGTCTGTGCCGTCCTTGCCGTGTGCGGTGGCATCGGCGCCAGTGCCGGGCAAGGCCTGTTCTGCACCTTCCTTGGCCTCGTCCTTGATGACCCGTGTGTAGGGCGTCAGGATCTGCACCAGTTGGCCGTAGACCTTGGGGTTGCCGGCCACCACTTCACGCTGGTAGAGGTAGTCGCTTTCGCCGGTGAAGTTGCCAATCAGGCCGCCGGCTTCGGTGATGATGAGCGAGCCTGCGGCCACGTCCCAGGGGTTCAGGCCGGTCTCGAAAAAACCGTCGTAGTAGCCGGCCGCCACGTAACAGAGGTCCAGCGCCGCTGCACCGGGGCGGCGCAGGCCGGCGCAGCTTTGCATGACCTCTTCAAACATCTTCACGTAGCGCTTGAAGTTGTCACCCTTGCGAAACGGAAAGCCGGTGCCGATCAGCGCGTCGGCAATGCGCGTGCGCTTGCTCACGCGCAGCCGGCGGTCGTTCAGGAAGGCGCCGCGGCCCTTGCTGGCAAAGAACATGTCGTTGCGCGTGGGGTCGTACACCACGGCCTGCTGCACCTGGCCCCGGTAGGCCAGCGCAATGGACACGGCATACACCGGGAAGCCGTGCAAGAAGTTGGTGGTGCCGTCCAGCGGGTCGATGATCCAGATGTATTCGCTGTTCTTGGCGCCGTGGGCGCGGCCTGATTCTTCGGCCAGGATGCCGTGGCCGGGGTAGGCCTCCAGCAGGGTCTGGATGATGATGTCTTCGGCGGCGCGGTCGACCTCGGACACGTAGTCGTTGGGGCCCTTCTTGCCGATCTTGAGCACCTCCAGGTCCAGCGCCGCGCGGTTGATGATCGCCCCTGCCAGGCGGGCCGCCTTGACGGCGATGTTGAGCATGGGATGGAGCGCTTGCGACATGGGCGGCCTGTGGGGTGGTGGTGCAGCAGTGGGGGAAGGGCGGGGTCGGGCGTGTCGGCAAGCCTGGTGCTGAACCAGGGCGCCACGGGCCCGACAGGGCCCCAAGAGCGGCGCAACGGCTGGGGCTGCGCAAAACCGCTGCATTTTACCGGGAGACCTTGCGCCCCCCATGCGCTCAACTTGCGCCCGACAAGCACCCGACATGCGCCCATCGGTACGCGCCTGCCGGCACCCGTCGGCCGGGGGCGGCCCGGTGGTGCTGGGTCAGGCGGGCTGGGCCTGGCGTGCGCTGCGCCGCAGGGCCACGGCGTCGGGCTGGGCGCTGCGGCCGCTGTCGAGCCTGAAGATCTGCACGGCTTCCGCCACATTGGCCGCCTGCGTCTGCAGCTGCGTGGCCGCCGCCGCAATTTCTTCAACCAGTGCCGCGTTTTGCTGCGTGATGCCGTCGATCTGCGCCACGGCTTCGTTGACCTGCGATATGCCGGTGAGTTGCTCGGTGGCGCCGTGGCTGATGCCTTCAATCACCGTCGTCACCTCGCGCACGGTGAGCAAGGCGCCGTCCATGGTCTTTTGTGCGCCTTCGGTCAGGCGGTTGCCGGCCTCGACCTTGTCGGTGGATTCGCTGATGAGTTGCTTGATTTCGCGCGCGGCCTGCGTGGTGCGGCCGGCCAGTGCGCGCACTTCAGAGGCCACCACGGCAAAGCCGCGGCCTTGCTCGCCGGCGCGGGCAGCCTCCACGGCCGCATTGAGCGCCAGGATGTTGGTCTGGAAGGCAATGCCGTCAATGACGCCGATGATTTCGCCAATGCGCTTGGACGAGTCGGTGATGACGTGCATGGTCTGCGTCACCGCGTTCATGGCCTCGCTGCCTTCTTGTGTCACGGCGCTGGCGCGCGCCGCCAGCCGGGCGGCTTCACCGGCCGCTGTGGCGGCATTGCGCACCGTGCTGGTGATTTCTTCCATCGACGACGCCGTCTGTTCCAGGCTGGCCGCCTGTGATTCGGTGCGCGCGGAAAGGTCCTGGTTGCCGCTGGCGATTTCACGTGTGGCGTCGTGCATGTGGCCCACCTCGGTGCGGGCGTCGCGCACGATGGAGCGCAGGTTCACGTTGAGCTGCGACATGGCGCGCCGCAGCAGGCCGGCTGCGTCGTCGCCGCCGGCTTCAATGTTCTGCGTCAAGTCACCGGCTGCCATGCGGTTGGCAATGCCCAGCAAGGCCTGCACGGGCCGAATGGCCATGCCGGCCATCCACCACGCGCCCAGCAAGCCGGCCACGGTGCCGGCGGCGGCTGCCGCACCCCAGGTGGCGGCGCCAAGGCTGGCGCCGGTGGCGGCGGCCGTGGCGACGGCGGTGGCGCTGGCCAGCAGGCCTGTCAGCACCCCCAGGCGTGCCGCCAGGCCCAGGTGCAGTGCCCGGCCCAGGCGCCCGGCCAGCGTGTTTTTGTGCAAGGTGGCGTTGCGCAGGGTGTGCACCAGGCGGCCCTGGGCCTTTTCAGCGCGCATGGTGGCGTACAGGGCGGTGGCGGCCTGGATTTGTTGGCGTGTGACTTCGGTGCGCACCGACATGTAGCCCACGGGCGCGTCCCCTTCCATCAGCGGTGTCACGTTGGCCATGACCCAGTAAAAACTGCCGTCCTTGCGCCGGTTCTTCACGGGTGCCGACCACGGCAGCCCGGAGGCTATGGTGTGCCACATGTCGCGGAAGGCCTCTTCGGGCATGTCCGGGTGGCGGATCATGTTGTGGGGTTGGCCCAGCAATTCGTCCTTGCTGTAGCCGCTGACGGCAAAGAAGGTGGGGTTGCCGTAGAGGATGCGGCCTTTGAGATCGGTGGTGGAGACCAGCGTTTCGCCGGCCGGAAACGCAAACTCTGTCTGACTGACGGGCTGGTTGACGCGCATGAGGGGTCCCTGGGTTTGGTGGCCCGCGCGCCACTGCGTGGCTGGGGCACCGGTCTGTGCCGGTAAAACAGCTATCGACCCCAGGCCGCCCAACTTAAGTCTGTGCGCTTGCGAACAATGGCTATTCGCGGTCCAGCCACACGGCCATGCCTTGGGCGTTGAGGTCCAGGTCTACCGCCAGCAGTTGCGCGATGTCATCGCGCGGCTTGTTGCAGCCATGCGCCGCCAGGCTGCGCACAAAGATGTCGAGCTGGCCGCGCTTGAGCGCTTCATGCCGGTCGGGCGCGCTGCGCTGTGCCAGGCCCAGCGCCACCATGTCGTCCAACAGCGCCAGCAACTGCGCGGCGCGCTGCGGCACCTGGCCCACGCGGCCGTAGTGGGTAAGGTACATGCACTCGGGCCGTGCGGCCAGCAGGCGCTGGATGGACGTGCGCAGCACGTCAGGCTCAAATTGCACCGGCGTGGACGTGGGCAGCATCCACGGGCCCTGGGCGGTGGTGAATTCGGGGTAGCTCAGGCCGAAGGTGTCGCCGGTGAACCAGCCGCGTGTGGTGGCGTCCCAGATGCAGTGGTGGTGTTTGGCGTGGCCGGGGGTGTCGGCAAACAGCAGCGGGCGGCCGGCCAGGTGCACAGTCATGCCGTCGGCGCTGGTCTGCACACGCTCGGCCGGCACGGGCAGCACCTGGCCGTAGGCGCGGGCCATTTCTTCGGCGCCGTACACGGCCGTGGCTCCTGCCCACAAGGTGCTGGGGTCGATCATGTGCCGCGCACCGCGTGGGTGCACCCACAGCGTGGCCTGGGGCAGCGCCGCCATCAGCGTGCCCGCGCCGCCGGCGTGGTCCAGGTGCACGTGGGTGGGGATCACCATGTCCACGGCGGCACGCGCCAGGCCCAGCGCGTCCAGCGCCGCCAGCAGGCGCGGCACGCCGGGCGCGGCGCCGGTGTCGATGAAGGCGGCGCGGCCCCCGTGCAGCAGCAGGTAGGCGGCGTCAAAGTGGTCGCGCTGAAACCCGGTGTCGACGGCAAACACGCCGTCGCCCAGGTCTTGCACAAAGTGCGGCAGGGTTGGGTTCATGGCGCGGCATTCTGGGCCAATGAATTTGGTTTACTTGTAAAGTACTTTGCTGACAGAATGTTTGTCAGCCTCGACCCTGGAGAACCAGCACCCATGCGCATCGTCTGCATCGGCGGCGGCCCCGCCGGCCTGTACTTCGCGCTGCTGATGAAGCAGCTGGACCCGGCCCACCACATCACCGTGGTTGAACGCAACCGGCCCTACGACACCTTTGGCTGGGGCGTGGTTTTTTCAGACGCCACGCTGGGCAACATGCGGCTGTGGGACCGCACCACGGCCGACC
>CAZUKT010000361.1:4512-5168 GCA_964620975.1 uncultured Rubrivivax sp.
CACTGGGACGACATCGAGCTGCACTTCAAGGGCCGGTGCCTGCGCAGCGGGGGGCACGGTTTTGTGGGCATTGGCCGCAAGAAGCTGCTCAACATCTTGCAGCGCCGCAGCGAGGCATTGGGCGTGCAACTGGTCTTTGAGACCGATGTCGAAAGCGACGAGGACTACTCCGACGCCGACCTGGTGATTGCCAGCGACGGCATCAATTCGCGCATTCGCCAAAAGTACGCTGCCGTCTTCAAGCCCGACGTCGTCAAGCGCCCCAACCGCTTCATCTGGCTGGGCACCACCAAGCTCTTTGACGCCTTCAATTTCTTGTTTGAAAAGACAGAACACGGCTGGTTCCAGGCCCATGTGTACAAGTTTGACGACACCACCACCACCTTCATCGTCGAGACGCCAGAACACGTGTGGCAGGCACACGGCCTGGCCGACGCCACGCCCGAAGACAGCATTGCCTTTTGTGAAAAGCTCTTTGCGCAGCACCTGCAAGGCCACAAGCTGCTGACGAACGCGCGGCATGTGGACACGCTCAAGCGCGGCTCGGCATGGATCAACTTCTTGCGTGTGCGGTGCGAGCAGTGGCACTTGTTCAACGGCCACAGCCACGTAGTGCTGATGGGCGACGCGGTGCACACGGCGCACTTTGCCATCGG
>CAZUKT010000362.1:0-214 GCA_964620975.1 uncultured Rubrivivax sp.
GATGACGCCTTCGCCGGTGCGGATGTTTTCTTCGCCAATCTGCTTTTTCAGGCCCGGCACGATGGCGTTGATGCGCACATACATTTCGGTGTGGTCTTCGGCCTGGCCGCTGATGATGAGCGGCGTGCGGGCCTCGTCGATCAGGATCGAGTCCACTTCGTCGACGATGGCGTAGTTCAGGCCGCGCGCCACACGGTCGCGCACCTCCAGCACC
>CAZUKT010000362.1:241-4566 GCA_964620975.1 uncultured Rubrivivax sp.
GTTGGTACCGTAGGTGATGTCAGCGGCAAAGGCGGCCTGCTTTTCTTCACGCGACATGCCGGCCACGTTGACGCCCACGGTGAGGCCCAGGAAGTTGTAGATGCGGCCCATCCACTCGGCGTCTCGGCGCACCAGGTAGTCGTTGACCGTGACCAGGTGCACGCCCTTGCCGGACAGCGCGTTCAGGTACACCGGCAGCGTGGCCATCAGCGTCTTGCCTTCGCCGGTGCGCATTTCGGCAATCTTGCCTTGGTGGAGCGATATGCCACCGATGATCTGCACGTCAAAGTGCCTCATCTTCAGCACACGTTTGCCGGCTTCTCGCACTACGGCAAAAGCCTCGGGCAACAAGTCGTCGAGCGTGGCACCGTCGGCCACGCGTTTGCGGAATTCTTCGGTCTTGGCACGCAACGCGGCGTCGTCAAGCTTCTGGAACTGTGGCTCCAGGGCGTTGACCTGGTCCACGTCGCGCCGGTAAGTCTTGAGCAGGCGATCATTCCGGCTGCCGAAAATCTGGGTCAGGATCTTGGGAAACATGCGGCGTCGGGGGCGTGGGTGGATGGTGGGCAGGCGGCGCGCGTGCGGGGCACTCGCGATCGGCCGGCCGGGGAATCAGCTTCAGTTTGGCAAACGTCGGCGGCCGTTGTGCGCCCCGCCGCGCTCGTCGCGCATCGGGGCACATGGGGGCAGTGGGTGGGGCTGCAAGTGTTCCCGTGCAGGACTGGCGCCGGCATTGAAGTACCAACGCCCCGACAGAGGGAAAACCCGTCGAGTTTAGCATCCGGCACCCTGCGCATTGGCGGCCCGGTGCCTGCCCTGACCGTGAAGCCTGCTGCGCGATTGGCGGGTGTCAATGTGCTGGGCAGGGCTGACGGCGGCACCAGGGCGCCAGCACAGCTAGGAGGCTGTCGGGCTTTGGGTCGGGCCTGCGACCGAAAGCCCGACAGCCTCCTAGCGGCGCCTGGGGCGGGCAGCAAAGTCGGCCAGAGCCTGCGGTGGCCCGGCCAGAAACCGTGCGGGGTCTTGGGGCACGCCGTCCACCAGCACTTCAAAGTGCAGGTGCGCGCCGGTGGATCGGCCCGAGTTGCCTACGCGGGCCACAAGCTGGCCGCGTTTGACCAGCGCCCCCTGGGGCACCTCGACACTGGCGTTGTGCGCGTAGCGGGTGACGAGCCCGTTGCCGTGGTCAATTTCCAGCACGTTGCCGTAGGCCGCATGCCAATCGTTTGCCGTGACCATGCCGCCCGCCGCTGCCCGTATCGGCGTGCCGGGTTCGGCGGGAAAGTCCAGCCCGGTGTGCAAGGCCGCACGGCCCGTGAAAGGGTCACTGCGGAACCCGAAGCCCGAACCAATGACGCCTTCCACCGGCGCCGTGCTGGGGATCATCAAGGCCTGCAGCCGTGACTCCAGCAGGCGCGACTCGAAAAGCGTGAAGAGGTCGGTCTGGTAGTCAGCCGCCTCGTCCACGCGGGACACCAGGCCCAACAGTTGTTCCAGCGAAGGGCTGGCCAGCGGCACATAGGGGCCGCCCAGGCCGACCTTGCCGCCTGTGTCACCTTTGCCACCTTTGCCACCTTTGCCATTTGCATCGCCAGGCACCGCGCCAGGCGCCCCGCGCTGCAGCGGCTTGATCTCTTCAGGCTTGACGCCCGTCGCCCCCAGCACGCGGTCGCCGATAGCTTCAAGCTTGATCAGCTTGGCCTGCATCTCGCCCACCTTTTGTGCCATGGCGTCCAGGTTTTCACGCATGTAGCGGTCGCGTTGCGCGATCTCGTCGCGCACCAGCAAGCGCACCAACGGGCTCACCACGGGCCAGCCTTCACGCGCCGCCTTGAGGAACACAAAGTGGTAGACCGTGCCCGACACTGCCATCAGCAGGCCCACAAGCAGCAGCGCAGCCAGCACCAGTTGCCAGGCCTGAAACTGCAGCAGCCGCGTGCGCGCCAGGCTGCCGTGCGTGATGAGCAGTTGCATCGTTAGACTCCGTTCATGGCTTCCAGTCTCGTGCCGCACCAGGTGCCCTTGAATGCAGCGCTGCAAGGCAGCGAGCCGCTGGCTGGCCTGCTGCAGCGCATCCGCCAATCGCAGGCCCGGCTCGACGCGATTGCACCACTTCTGCCGCCCGCGTTGCGCCAGGCCGTGCGGCCCGGGCCGCTGGACGACGTGGGCTGGTCATTGCTGGTGGCCAATTCTGCGGCCGCCGCCAAGCTCCGGCAGATGCTGCCGCAGTTGCAGTCGGGCCTGGCCACACACGGCTGGCCGGCGGTGGAAATCAGGCTCAAGGTGCAGCGCGGCTGACCACCAAGCCAACACCCGGCAGTTCAGGGTGGCATGGGGCCGATGTAGCGCGTGGCCACCACCACGTGGTCCACAAGCAGGCGCATGTCGCGTTGCGCCGTCTTGGTGCCGCCCAGGTAAACGTTCATCCAGATGTTTTCCACCCGCAACGCGGGTGTGTCGCGCAGCCGCAGGTCATGCCGCGCGAAAACCGGCTTGCCGTCCACCCAGGCGCGCAACACGCCGTCGGTTTTGCCCGGGGTGTTGAGCTTGATGTGCTGCTCGACGCAGTACCAGCGGTCTGCTTCCAGAAAGGCCGCGCCCTTGGAGCCGCCCCAAAGCATGATGTCGCCATAGGAAGCGGCACTTTCGCTGTGGTACACGTAGCTGGCCAGCGGCAAGCGTTTGTGTGCTGGGTGCTCGGCGCCTACAGGCTGCACAAAAGCACCGCGCGCCGACCAGCCCTGGCGGCCATCCCAGGCCCTGCCCCCCCACGCCGCGCGGCCGTAGGTGCCACCAAACCCCGGCAGCTTGCCGCTGTCAGGGCTGCTCAGCCATTCAGGCGACAAGCGCAGGTAGTACCGCAGGTACACCTCGTCGGGCTCGGCGCGACGCTGCGGCAAGAAGTCGTAGCGCAAGTCCAGGCCCAGGTTTTCACCGCGAGGCAGCGTGACCTGCAAACTCTGGCGCCGCGTGGCCGCGAGGCCGGGTTCGTCTCCACTGGGCACCACTTGCGCGCCCGCCATCTGGGCCTGGTTCCAGGCTGCAGCCAGGCGCCCCTTGTCCATGGTGTCAGCAAACAACACGGCGGCATGCTGGTCAATGCCACGGTCTGCCCGGTAGCCGGCGGCCACGCCAGGCGGCATCTTGTCAAACGGCTGGGTCCACGGTGTGGCAAGCCGGTAGACGCCGATGGGCCCGGCCGATGCCCAGCCGGGTGTGTCGGTGCGCACCAGGATCAATTCCGCCGCGCGCGCCTTGGACGCGGTGCCCTTGCGCAGGCGCGTCAGATCAAAGCGCAACACACCCCTGGAGCGGTCGGCAATGTGCAGCACCGGCTTGGTCCCCAGGCCGGCGTGGGTGCTGCAATCCAGATGCGCATCGGCCGCAGGGCTGAGCAGTTCGCTGCTGCCGTCGGCATGCACAACCCGCAACGAAGGGCGCACGCCCACGTCGCTGGATTCGCGTGAATGAAAGTCGGCGCCGCCGCCCTGCGGCCCCACCGGCGCAAGCAGCATGCCTTCGTTGTCGGCCGAGCCTTCGCCCCAGGCCTTGACCAGCGGCAACACGTTCCAGCGCATGACAAGCGGCCCTCGTGGGTCCACCACCTGCACGTCGTAGGCTCGGGCGCCGCCGCTCTGGCTGGCCGCGTTCAACCAGTGCGCCTCCGGCCCCGGCCAAGCCAGGCCCAGGGCGACGTCGAACAACTGGCACGAAACGCCGTCGGCGGCGTCGCGAAAGGCAAAGCCGGTGGCGTTGGCCGTGGTGGCCGCAAGCAGCGCCAGCGCGCCAACACACAGGCCTTGGGCATAGCGCGACAGGGGCGACAAGGACATGGGCGTAGGGACGTTGGGGCCTTGGGGTCTTGGGCGGCCCGCCGCCGCGTGCGCTTGCGGCTGGCGGCATCGTCTGCATCGGGCTTTGGTGCCGGCTATCCGAATCGAACGGATGACCTTCCGCTTACAAGGCGGGTGCTCTACCAGCTGAGCTAAGCCGGCCCGAAAAACAATTGTAGAAGGGTGGCAGCGCACCCCCGTGGGTGTGCCTACTTGATGCGCTTGAGCGACGGCCGGCCACCGCTGGGGTGTGCAGGGTCGGGCGTGTCGGGGCCCTCGTCAGGTGCACCAGTTGGGGCCGCCGCAGGTTCGGACTTGCCCGCGCCGGCAGCCGAGGTGGCTTCGGGCTCCGAGCTTGCCAAGCGCAGGCCGCGCAAGGCCGGCACGGCCTGCACCGGCTGTGCGGGCTGATCGGCACGCGCCGCTTCGGTGGGCATGGGAAAGGCCATGCCCTGGCCGTTTTCGCGCGCATAGATGGCCACCACATGGTCC
>CAZUKT010000362.1:4576-5158 GCA_964620975.1 uncultured Rubrivivax sp.
CCACCGGCACCGTGATCTCGCGCGACACCCCGCCAAAGCGCGCATGAAACTCCACGAACTCATTGCCCAGCTTCAAGCCCGTGGTGGCCTCAAAGCCCACGTTGAGCACGATCTCGTGGTTCTTCACGTACTCAAGCGGCACTTGGACGCTGGCGTCCACGTGCACCGCGATGTAAGGCGTAAAGCCGTTGTCAGTGCACCAGTCGTGCAGCGCCCGCAACAGGTACGGGCGGGTCGAGGTGCCTTGGTTCTCAGGCGTGCCCGGCATGTCCACGGCTTACTTGCGCATGACCTTTTCGGACGGTGTCAGTGCCTCGATGTAGGCCGGGCGCGAGAAGATGCGCTCGGCGTACTTCAGCAGCGGCACCGCGTTCTTGGACAGGTCGATGCCGTAGTAGTCAAGGCGCCAAAGCAGCGGCGCAATGGCCACGTCAAGCATGCTGAAGTCGTCGCCCAGCATGTACTTGTTCTTCAGGAAGATGGGCGCCAGCTGGGTCAGCCGGTCACGAATCTTGTCACGCGCTTTTTCCAGCTGTTTTTCGGTGGCCTTTTTCTGGCCGCGTCCATTATCGGCGATCAGAT
>CAZUKT010000363.1:0-5135 GCA_964620975.1 uncultured Rubrivivax sp.
TGCTGGCCGACGCCAGCGGGTTCATCTCGGCTCCCGTGCACGCCCCGGTGGCCGACAACACCATGCTGCTGCGTGCAGCCGAGTCCATCATGCGGCTGGTGTCGGGGCCCGATCGTTGGGAGCGTTTTGTCTGGACCGTCACCGACCAGCCACGCCTGCACACCCACCCAATGCGCACCGACCCCGAGCGCTGGGCCCACACCCAGGTGGGCCACGCCTGGTGGCGCACCGAGCGGCAGACCTTCATACCGCTGCCGCGCCTGCAACAGGCCGTGTTCACCATTCATGTGCAGGTGCAATCCCTGGCCGACGCGTTGCCCACACCCGGCCACGCACAACGCCTGCACGATGCCGTCGCCAGCATGAGCCCCAGCGTGCTGGCCTACCGAAGCCTGGCCACCGTGCGCGACCCGCTGCTGGCCTGGCTGGCCGATCGCGCGGCTCCCGCCACACCTTGAACCCCGCGTCATGACCGGCAGCGGTGCCCCACCCCACGCCAACGCCTGGGCGCACGCGCAGCGCGTCTACCTGCAGGGCACCGGTTTGCCTGCGCGCTGGGCGGAGCGCCGCCACTTTGTGATCCTGGAGGCCGGTTTTGGCCAGGGCGTCAACTTTCTGGCCACCTGGCAGGCCTGGCGGGGCGACGCGCAGCGCTGCGCCCATCTGCACTTTGTGTCCGTGGCGCAGCCCCCACCTTCCAGGGACGACATGGCGGCGGCCCATGCACAGTCTCCGGCGCCTGAACTGGCCGCCGAGTTGCTGAAGCACTGGCCGCCGCTGACAAAAAACCTGCACGCCATTGACTTTGAAGACAGCCACGTGCGGCTGCTGCTGGTGGTGGGCGACAGCACGGCGCAGCTGCACGCACTGCTGCACACGCTACGGTTGGCGGCCGACGCCGTGTTCCTTTGTGGTGCGGCCACTGGCCACGCGCAGGCAGCCTGGCCACCGCGCCTGCTCAAGGCCGTGGGGCGGCTGGCCGCGCCAGGCGCGCGCCTGGCCAGCAGCCACGCGGCAGTCGACCTGCAAGCCAGCCTTGTGACGGCAGGCTTTGCCGTTGGCGCTGCGGCGGCTGCCGACAGCACGCCCGGCACACGCTGCGCGCCCGGCCCCATCACCCTGGCGCAATTTGCCCCCCGCTTTGTGCCGCACCGCCTGCCCAGCGCCGCCGTGCCCAACGCCAAGCACGCCGTGGTGGTGGGGGCGGGCCTGGCCGGCGCGGCCACGGCACAAGCCTTGGTTCGGCTGGGGCTGCAAGTTACCGTGCTCGAGCAGCACAGCGGCCCCGCACAAGAGGCCTCGGGCAACCCGGGCGGGCTGTTCCACGGCACGCTCAATGCCGACGACGGCGTGTACGCCCGGCTGTTTCGCGCAGCGGCGCTGCACGCCACCCGCGCCTACGCGCCCGCCACTGCCAGCGGCACCGTGCCCGGCATGGTCACCGGCCTGTTGCGGCTGGAAACGACGCTGGCCGACGAGCGCGCGATGCAAGCGCTGCTTTGCAAGCTGGGCCTGCCCGATGCCTACGTCAGCGCCCGCTGCCGTCAAGCGGCCTCGCACCTGGCTGGCGTGCCGCTGCCGGGACCGGCCTGGTTCTACCCCGGGGGCGGCTGGTTGTCGCCGGCCGCATGGGTGCAGCATGCGCTGGACACGCCGGGTGTGCACCTGCGTTGCGGCGCAACCACGCACGCGGTGGTGCGGGACGGCCACGACTGGTGTGCACAAGACGCGCAGGGCCGCACGCTGGCCCGTGCGCCTGTGCTGGTGTTGGCCAACGCGGCGGGCGCAACGTCTGTGCTTGCACTGCGGGGCCACGGGCCGTGGCCGCTGCAGCGCACGCGCGGGCAGGTCACGCACTGGTCAGAGCCCAACACGCCGCCGCTTCGCCTGCCGGTGGCCGGCGACGGCTATGCCCTGCCCCTGCCGGGCGGTTTGTTGTGTGGCGCCACACGCCAGGCCGACGACGACGACACCACCGTGCGCGACGCCGACCACCGGGCCAATCTGGCCCGCCTGCAGCGTCTAACGGGCCTGCCTGGCCCATCGGGCGCAACTGGCATGTTGGGCCTCACAACACCGGCCGCTGCCGTGCACGGCCGTGTCGGTTGGCGCCTGCAAGCTGACGACCGCCTGCCCATTGCCGGCCCCATGCCACTGGTGCACATGCCACCGGGGCAGCGCCTGGACCAGGCACGGCTGCTGCCGCGGGAGAGCGGCTTGTTTGTGTTGACGGCGCTGGGCGCCCGCGGCCTGACCCTGGCGCCGCTGCTGGCCCGGCTGGTGGCGGCGCAGGCCACCGGCACGCCGTGGCCCGTGGGGCAGGATCTGGCCGACGCCGTGGACCCGGCACGCTGGCGTGTGCGCGCGGCACGAACTCAGGGCTGAAGGACAAGGGCTGAAGGACAAGGCCTCAAGGGCCCCGGCTTCAGCCCGGGTTCACAGGGTTCAGGCTCGGGTCGGCCCGTCGGCCGGATCGGCCTCTTCAGGCTCGTCTTCAATCGGCGGCAGGCCTGCGGCCTTGCGGGCGGCCTTTTCCTTTTCCTTCTCTTCTTTCTTCTTCTTCTTGGCCAACTCGCGTTGGCGCTTTTCGAACGAGTAATTGGGTTTGGCCAAGACGAGTCCTCAGGTGTGCGGGTTTTGCCCCGATTAGAACACCAGCATCAGAAGCTCAGGCTGCGCACGCCCTGCGGCGTGCCCAGCAGGCACACGCTGGCGCGATGTCGGGCAAAGATGCCCACGGTCACCACGCCGGGCCACTGGTTGATCTCGGCTTCCATCGCCAGCGGGTCGGCAATGTGCAAGCCGCACACGTCAAGAATGGGCTGCCCGTTGTCGGTGAGCACGCCGGGGCGCAAGGTGGCGGTGGCCCCCAGGGCCGCAAAGCGGCGCTTGATTTGCGCGGCAGCCATGGGGATCACCTCCACCGGCAAAGGGTAGGTGCCCAGCACAGCCACGAGCTTGCTTTCGTCGGCAATGCAGACAAAGCGTTCGGCCAGGTCAGCCACGATCTTTTCGCGGGTGAGCGCGGCGCCGCCGCCCTTGATCATGAAGCCGCCGTGGTCTATTTCGTCGGCACCGTCGATGTACACGGGGAGGCTCGTCACGCTCTGTGCGTCAAGCACGGTGATGCCGTGGCCGCGCAACCGTTCGGTGCTCTTGTCCGAACTGGACACGGCGCCCGTGATGAGGTGCTTGATGCTGGCCAGCGCGTCAATGAAATGGTTGACGGTGGAGCCCGTGCCCACGCCCACCAGGGCGCCATGCACCACGTGGTCCAGCGCGGCGCGGCCCACCAGGGCCTTGAGTTGTTCTTGGTTCATGCGGAAGATTATCAAACGGGCAGGCTGAGACAATGCGCACCATGTCGCTCGTCCCCTACGCCCTGACCCGCCCTTTTCTCTTTGGCCTGGACCCTGAAAAGGCGCATGACCTGACCCTGCACAGCCTGGCGCGGCTGCAAAACACCCCCGCGCAGTGCCTGTGGTCGCAAACCCGGGTGGCCGACCCGGTGACCGTGGCCGGGTTGAATTTCCCCAACCGCATCGGCCTGGGCGCGGGGCTGGACAAAAACGGCCGCTGCATCGACGGCCTGGGCGCCATGGGCTTTGGCCACATCGAGGTCGGCACCGTGACGCCCAAGCCTCAACCTGGCAACCCGCAGCCACGCATGTTTCGCCTGCCACCGGCGCAGGCGTTGATCAACCGCATGGGCTTCAACAACGAAGGGCTGGACGCCTTTGTGGCCAACGTGCAGCGGGCGCACAGTTTCCGCGCTGCTGGCGGCATCCTGGGTTTGAACATCGGCAAGAACGCCGCCACACCCATAGAGCGAGCGGTGGACGACTACCTCGTCGCGCTGGCCGGTGTCTACGCCCACGCCGACTATGTGGCCGTCAACATCAGCAGCCCCAACACCAAGAACCTGCGTGCCCTGCAAAGCGACGAGGCGCTGGACGCGCTGCTGTCGGCCCTGCAAACACGCAGGCAGCAACTGGCGGCCCAGCATGGCAAGCGGGTGCCGATGTTCGTGAAGATCGCGCCCGACCTGGACGAAGCGCAGGTGGCGGTGATTGCGGCCACACTGCGCCACAACGGCATCGACGGCGTCATCGCCACCAACACCACGGTGGCACGTGACGCTGTCCAGGGGCTGGCGCACGCCGAAGAAACCGGTGGCCTGAGCGGCGCACCGCTGCGTGAGGCCAGCAACCGCGTCATCAAGCTGCTGCGCACGGCGCTGGGCCCGGGCTACCCGATCATTGGCGTGGGCGGCGTGATGAGCGGCGCCGACGCCAAGGCCAAGCTGGCCGCTGGGGCTGACCTGGTGCAGATCTACACCGGCCTGATCTACGGCGGGCCGGCGCTGGTGCCCGCAGTGGCACGGGCCATGCAGCAGCGCTGAGGCAGGTCGCCGGACCTGGCCACCCCGGCACGTCCGGGGCCTCGGCCTTACTGCAGAGGCACGCCCGTCTTGCTTTGCAGTTCTTCCAGCGTCACACCCTGGGCCAGTTCCACCACCTTCAGGCCCGCAGGCGTGACGTCCAGCACCGCCAGGTCCGTGATGATGCGGTTGACCACGCCCACGCCCGTCAGCGGCAGCGTGCACGCGGGCAGGATCTTCAGATCGATGGTGCCGTCCTTCTTCTTGGCCACGTGCTCCATCAGCACCACCACGCTCTTGACGCCGGCCACCAGGTCCATGGCGCCGCCCATGCCCTTGACCATCTTGCCGGGGATCATCCAGTTGGCCAGGTCGCCCTTTTCGCTGACCTGCATGGCACCCAGGATGGACAAGTCGATCTTGCCGCCACGGATCATGGCAAAGCTGTCGTGTCTGCCAAAGATGCTGCTGCCGGGGATGGTGGTGACGGTCTGCTTGCCGGCGTTGATGAGATCGGCGTCGACCTCGTCTTCGGTCGGAAACGGGCCAATGCCCAGCATGCCATTTTCGCTTTGCAGCCAGACCTCAATGTCCTTGGCCACAAAGTTGGCCACCAGCGTGGGCAAGCCGATGCCCAGGTTGACGTAGTAGCCGTCGTGCAGTTCTTGGGCAGCGCGGGCGGCCATTTCGGAATGTGTCCAGGCCATGATCAAACCCCTGCCTTTTCAGTGATGGTGCGTTTCTCGATGCGTTT
>CAZUKT010000364.1:0-5118 GCA_964620975.1 uncultured Rubrivivax sp.
ATCCGCACCTCAAGCACCAGGCCGAGGTGGACGCGCTGGCGGTGCCGCACGCCACCGTGCTGACGCTGGGCATGATGTACGCAGACCCGGCGCAGCTGCCCGCCGGCGCCTGTGTGGCCACGTCCTACCGTGAACTGGCGGCCTTTGTGGCGCGGCCCGATTGGCCCGATGGCGCGGGGCGCCGCAAACACCTCTTCGGCGTCGTGCAGCGGCCCTTTCCCGGCGCACTGCAGCGCCGGGCCCAGCAGGCCTACGGCGCCGTGCTGCGGGCCTGCGGCCCCTGGCCCTGCCTGCTGCGGCCGCTGGACCTGCTGCTGCGGGCCTGCGGCGTGCGCTGGTATGGCTACGTGTACCTGAGCAACAAGTTATGGACTTCGACGACCTTGTAGTGGGCTCCGGCCTGGCCGCGCTGGGGGCCGTGCTTGGGCTGTGCCGGCACGGGGGGCGCCGCGTGGGTGTGCTGTGCGGCCCGGCGCAGGGCCACTTTGAGTACTACGACGCCCTGCGCACGGTGCCCTGCGCGTTCTTGGGTGCCGGTGGGCTGGGCAGCCACTGGCATGGTGTCATCCCCACGGGCCGCCGCCAGCGCCTGCCGGCCGCCACCGACGCGGCCTTCTTGTCGATGTTCCGCCACTTCTACCCCCACGCCGACATCGCCGCGCGCATGGGCCAGCCGGGCCAGTTTGTGCCGTGGCGTCCGATCAGGCCGATGCCTGAATTCCAGCGCCTGGCACGCAGCGCCAAGCCGGCCGGCCTGCATCTGTTGCCCGAAACCGCCACCGCGCTTGGCTTTGGTTCTGCCGGCGCCACCGTGGCCACCGCACGCGGCCGGCACAGCGCCCACCGGGTGTGGCTGGCTGCGGGTGCGTTGCACACGCCGGCCTTGCTGGCGCAGTCTTTTGCAGCCGACGTGGTGCGGGGCCAGTTGTCAGACCATGTGTTTTGCTATGTCGGCCAGTTGCAGGGGGATGCCGGGCCCCGGGTGCAGATCGGGCGTGACGGCATCTTTCTGCAGGGCTGGGCGGCGGCGGGCGGTGACACGCAAGCCCTGTACACACTGCGCCCGGCCATGTTTGCGTTCAGGCGGCTCGACCACGGCATCGAACAACGCGCCGTTTTTGGCCTGCCCACGGGCCACCTCATGGCCAAGCTGGTGCGCCGGCTTTCGCCCGGGCTGCTGGTCGAGGCGGTCTACAACCGCTTTGGCATGCCGGCCACCGCCGACCGGCACAGTGTTTACGCCCAGGTTCACGTGCGCGATGCCTACGCATCGGCGCACAACACCCAGCCGCGGCGGGTCCTGGCCGCCAACATCCGCCGGGCCACCGACGCCGCGCGGGCCGCGCAGCCCTTTGCCGGCTTGCGGCCGTCGCAGCGGCCCGAGCTGGCCCTGCCGGGCATCCACCTGCACCACTCGCTGGACACAGCCGTGCTGGCGCGGCTGGGCATAGACCAACCCGGTTCGCCGCTGCAGGTGGTGGACGCGTCAACGCTGGCCGACATCGGCCCCGAGCACCACAGTTTCGAGATGATGGTGTCGGCCTGCGAACGCGCCGCCGCAGCAGGTGCGGGGCCATGACACCCGCGCGGCCTGGCCAAGGGCAACCCGCATCGCCGCCGCCAGCCAACTTGGCGCCGGCGGCCTGTGCCGGCCTGGGCATCGTCTACTTCGGCAATGAATGGTTCGCCGAGAACCGCACCAGCAGCCATCACATGGCGCGCCAGTTGGCCGGCATGGCGCCGCTGCTGTATGTGGACTCACCGGGCATGCGGGCCCCGGCCGCCACGGGGCGCGACCTGCGCCGCATCTGGCGCAAGCTGGCCCAGGCACTGCACCGGCCGCGCCCGGTGGCACCAGGGCTGTGGCACTGCACCGTGCCGCAGTTGCCCTGGCGCCGGCTGCCGGGGGTGGTGTGGCTCAACCGCTGGTTTGGTGCCTGGGCGGTGCGACGGGCGATGCAGCACGCGGGCATCACGTGCCCGGTGCTGTGGTTCGTGGTGCCACACCCGAGCTTCATGCTCGATGCCATTGCACATGGGCTGGCCATCTACTACTGCATTGACGACTATGCGGCGCACCCCGGGGTGGACGCCGTTCACATCACGGCCTGCGACGCCGAGCTCACCCGCCGCGCCGACCACGTCTTTGTGGCGCCGCCGGCCCTGGTGGCCGCCAAGCAGCGGCTCAATCCCGCCACCAGTTACTCGCCGCACGGCGTGGACACCGAGCTCTTTGCGCTGGCGCAGGCCGAAGCCACCGTGGTGCCGCGTCGGGCGCTGGGGCTGCACAGTCCGGTGGTGGGGTACTTCGGGCTCATCGCGGCCTGGACCGATATCGATCTGCTCTGCTGGCTGGCCCAACAGCGGCCGCAATGGTCGTTCTTGCTGGTCGGCCACGCTGCCGTGGACATTGCGCGCCTGACGCGGCTGCCCAACGTGCATTGGGTGGGCGCCCAGCCCTATGAGTCGTTGCCCGGCTGGGCCAAGGCCTTTGACGTCGCCGTCATGCCCTACCGCAACAACCGGCAGGTGCAAAACGCCAACCCGCTGAAGCTGCGCGAATACCTGGCGACAGGCAAGCCGGTAGTGTCGGTGAGCACGCCCGAGGTGGCCCGCTTTGCGCCGCTGGTGCGCCTGGCCGACACCCACGAGGCTTTCCTGGCCGAGATCGAAAACGCATTGCGCGACGACAGCCCCGCCCTGCGTGGGCAGCGCATGCAGGCCGTGCAAGGCATGGGCTGGGCGCAGCGTGCGCAAGAGGCCTGGCGCATTGCCGGCCAGGCGCTGCAACGCCGCAGCGCCGGCCGGCACCAGGCCGGTGGCTGACCGGCCGCGGCCACGCGCGCCCGAATGGGCCACAAACGGCACAAATCTTGGCCCTGCCAAGGGTTGGGGCATGCGTAACATTCGCCCCGAATGAACAAGCTCTGGAAGGCTGCGGCCCTATTTTTTGGTTTGCATGTGCGCACCCAAGGTGACCCGGCGGGCCAGGCCGTGTACCTGAGCTTTGACGACGGGCCCGACAACCAGTACACCGCGCCCTTGCTCGACCTGCTGGCCCAGCACGGCGCCAAGGCCACTTTCTTCCTCGTCGGCTTGGCGGTGCAGGCCCGGCCTGAACTGGTGCAGCGCATGGTCGCCGAGGGCCACACCATCGCCAACCATTCCATGCACCACCGCCCCCTCAGCGCGTGGCGGCCCGGCCCACAGGTTGCCGACATTGACCAGGCCGACCGGCTGCTGCAGCGATTTGACGCCAGGCAGCGGCACCTCTATCGGCCACCCCACGGCCGCTTCAGCGTGGCCACGGCGCTGGCCTGCCTGAAGCGCCAGCAGTCGGTGGTGCTGTGGAGCGTGGACAGCCACGACTACAAACTGCGCCCCGAGCAGGTGGTGCAGCGCCTGCGTGCGCGGCCACCACGCGGTGGCGACGTGATCCTGATGCACGACGACCACGGTTGCGCTTGCCAGGCGCTGCGCGAACTGCTGCCCGAATGGCAACAGGCCGGGCTGCGTTTCGTGGCGTTGGGCTGAGAGCAAAGGCGCACCCCGGCGTCTGTCCATGTTCAACCCGGCGGGCCCCTACTTCTACCTGCTTGTCTACCTGGCGGTGCTGTACCTGCGGCCGCACGAATACCTGCCCGCGATGCAAGGCGTGCCGGTGGTGCCGGTGCTGCTGTGGCTGGCATTTGGCATGTGGCTGCTGGCCCAGCCCAAGCGCTTCGAGGCGCCGCACTTCGTGCTGCTGCCCGGGCTGAGCCTGGCCATGGCGCTGTCGGTGGCCATGTCGGGCTGGGGCACCGGCGCCGTCAACGCCTTTGTGGACTTCGCACCCACGGTGATGCTGTTCTTCCTGGTGGCCACCTCGGTGGATTCACTGCAGCGCCTGCGCGAAATGGCCTTCACGCTGACGGCCGTGGTGGCCGTGATTGCGCTGCACGGCATTGCCCAGGCGGCCAACGAGGACGGCATCGGCTGGACGGGCGTGGTCGTGATCAACGGCCGCAGCACCTACCTGGGCCTGCTCAACGACCCCAATGACCTGTCCATGGTCTTCTTGATGACCTTGCCGCTCACGCTGTACCTGGCCCGCGTGACGGAGTCCACGCTGCTGCGCCTGGCTTTGTGGGCCGCCGGTGCTGCCATCCTCTACGCCGGATACCTGTGCAATTCGCGGGGCGCCATGCTGGGCCTGGCGGCCATGCTGCTGACCTATGGCATCCGGCGCTACGGCTTGCTGGGCAGTTTGCTGGCCAGCCCGCTGCTGCTGGCGCCGCTGGTGCTGCTGGCGCCCAGCCGCATGAACGACATGTCGGCCGACGAGGCCTCGGCTGCTGGCCGTGTCGATGCCTGGTATGCGGGTTTTGAAATGCTGCGCAGCCACCCTCTCTTTGGCATTGGCAAGGGTCTCTTCACAGACCACCACGGCCTGACCGCGCACAACTCCTTTGTGCTGGCGTTTGCCGAGATGGGGCTGTTTGGCTACTTCTTCTGGCTGTCGATGCTGGTGATGTCGGCGCTGATGCTGCGCGCCTTGCTGCAGCCTGCGTTGGCAGACCCGGTGCCGACGGCAGCGCCGGCCGCTCCAGCAACGCCGCTGACCGCCAACGCAACGCAGCCACCCGCTTACGCAGCACAGCCCCCACTGCGGGCCGAGCTTGCCGCTGACGAAGCGGCCGCAAACGTTCCGCCTTGGCCCGATCTGCAACTGGCGGCGGCAACCTTGCTGTATTCGCTGGTGGGCACCTTGGTCACGGCCTTCTTTCTCAGCCGCACCTACGTCGTCTTCCTGTTCTTGCTGCTGGCACTGATCGTGGCCGTGCATGCCATGGCGCGCCAGCATTGGCCCGCGCGCGTGCAGGCGCTGCAATTTGGTGAGCATGTCGGGCCCATCGTGGGGCTGGAACTGGCCAGCATCGTGGGGCTGTGGGTCATGACACGGCTGACGCTCACCCTGTGATGGCGCACACACAGGCCACCGCCGGGCTCACGGGTCGCCCCTGCACGGGGACGCCACGCCCATGAAGATCGTGCACGTGCTCGAAAGCCTTGACATCGGCGGCCTGGAGCGCGTGGTGCTCTCGCTGGCTGCCTGGCAGCAGGCGCGGGGTGACGAGG
>CAZUKT010000365.1:0-5109 GCA_964620975.1 uncultured Rubrivivax sp.
CGCCATTGAAGGCCCGTTGCCCCCGGGCTGCATGCAGACCGTGTGGCGCGACGACACGCGCTTTGTCAACACCTACTGGAAGAGCATCCACGGCCGCACGCTGTACAGCACCTTCGACTGGGGCATCCGCGACGAAGACGGCTACTTCTTCATCCTCGGCCGCACCGACGACGTCATCAACGTCGCCGGCCACCGCCTGGGCACGCGCGAGATCGAAGAAAGCATCTCCAGCCACCCCAACGTGGCCGAAGTGGCCGTGGTAGGCGTGGCCGACCAGCTCAAGGGCCAGGTGGCGGTGGCCTTTGCGGTGCTGAAGGACGTGAGCCAGGCCGACACGCCCGAGGGCGCGCTCAGGCTAGAAGGCCAGATCATGAAGGTCGTGGACGAACAACTGGGCGCGGTGGCCCGCCCGGCGCGGGTGCGGTTTGTGACCGCGCTGCCCAAGACGCGTTCGGGCAAGACGCTGCGCCGCGCCATCCAGGCGGTGTGCGAAAGCCGCGCCCCCGGTGATCTGACCACCATGGAAGATCCGGGCTCCCTGCAACAGATCCGCGACCTGATCACGCCCGCCTGAAGTGCGTGGCGCCAAGCCTGCGCGACCCAAAAAAAGTTGCAGGCTTGGCATGTCGCCCTAAAGCACGGGCGCGCAAGCCCGCTTCGGCGCGGGATAATGCGCGCAGACCACACGATCGCCCGCCTGGGAGGCGATGTCGTTGATGGCGCCAAGCTATGAGCAGCACAGAACAGATCATCTTCGACATCATCGCCAAGACGTGCTCGATCGAGCGCGACCGCATCACGCTGGAATCCACGCTCAAAGATCTTGACGTGCACTCGTTGGACGCCGTGCAGGTGCTCTTCGAGATCGAAGACCGCTTTGACATCGCGGTGCCCGAGCGTGAAGACCAGTACTCGGCCGGCACCGTGCGCGAGCTGATCCAAGGCGTGGACCGATTGGTCGCCGCCAAGACAGCCGTCGTGTCCTGAGTACATCTGCCGTCGGCGCCATGCAGCGCGTCGTCATCACCGGCATGGGCTGCGTCAGCGCCCTTGGCACGTCGGCCACGGCCACCTGGCAGGGCATGCGTGAAGGCAGGGCCGGCATCGGCCCGCTCACGGGCCTGAGCGGCTTTGACCTCCGCACCACCATCGCGGGCCAGGCGCGCGACTTCGACCCGGCCGCGCACTTTGACGAAAAGCGCCTGGTGCTGCTGGATCCGGTGTCGCAATACGCCCTGGTGGCCGCCCGCGAGGCCCTGGCCCAGGCGGGGCTGGCCAAAGGCGACTTTGCGGGTGAACGCGGCGAACGCGCCGCCACCATCATCGGCACCGGCATTGGCGGCGCCAGCACCCAAGACCAGATGGCGCGCCGGCTTTACGGCGAAGGCAATCCCCGTGTGCACCCCATGGCCATCGTGCGTGTCATGCCCAACGCACCGGCCTCGCAAATTTCACTCGAATTCGGCTTGCGCGGGCCCGCCTTTGCGGTGGCCAGTGCTTGTGCGTCGTCCAACCACGCCTTGGCACAGGCCCTGCTGCTGCTGCAAACAGGTGCCGCTGACATTGCGCTTGCCGGCGGCGTGGAAGCCTGCATCACCGTGGGCACCGTCAAGGCCTGGGAGGCCATGCGCGTGATGGCCGACGACACCTGCCGCCCCTTCAGCAAGGGCCGGCGCGGTCTGGTGCTGGGTGAAGGCGCAGGTGTGTTTGTGCTTGAAACGCTGGCCCACGCGCAGGCGCGTGGCGCCCACATCCTGGCCGAATTTGCCGGTGCCGGCATGTCGGCCGACGCGGCCGACATCGTCATGCCCGACGCCAGCGGCGCCTCACGCGCCATGCGCTTGGCGCTGGCCCAGGCCCGGCTGGCACCCCAGGATGTGGGCTACATCAACGCCCACGGCACTGGCACGCAGGCCAACGACGCCACCGAAACGCGAGCCATACGCGCCGTGTTTGCCGAGCACGCCAACGCGCTGGCGGTGTCTTCCACCAAGTCCATGCATGGCCATGCGCTGGGCGGTGGTGGTGCCATCGAACTGGTGTCCTTGATCGGGGCACTGCAAGACGACGTGCTGCCGCCCACCATCAACTACCTTGAAGCGGACCCGGCCTGCGACCTGGACGTGGTGCCCAACCAGCCGCGCCAGCGCAGCATCAACGCCGCACTGAGCAACAGTTTTGCCTTCGGTGGCTTGAACGCCGTGCTGGCCCTGCGCCGCTTTTCCTGAGCAGCCTCCCCGGGCGGGGTGCCCTCGCTCGGGGGTGGCGTGGCCAGCCGTGCGGGCGATGGGCAACACCGGTGCGGCTGGCCACACTGCGGCCCACGCAACCAACGTGGAGCCCATCATGCACCCGAGATTTTTGCCGCAACGCCGCCGTCTGCTGGCAACCTTGGCCCTTGTTCCAGCAAGCCTGCCACTGGCTTTGTTCGCCAAAGCCCGCGCTGACGGCATGCCGCTGCCGCTGGCCGTGGAAGCGCCGGGTGACACAGACCCGGCGGGCATGCTGGTCAGCGAAAAATACGACGGCGTGCGGGCGGTCTGGGACGGCGAGGCGCTGCGCTTTCGCAGTGGCCAGTCGATTGCGGCGCCAGCCTGGTTTGTGGCCAGCTTGCCGCGCCTGCCGCTTGACGGCGAACTGTGGCTGGGCCGGGGGCGATTTGAGGCCCTGTCGGGCCTGGTGCGGCGCGCCGAGCCGCAAGACGCCGGTTGGCGCGCGCTGCGTTACATGGTGTTTGACTTGCCCAGTGCGGCGGGCAACTTTTCACAGCGTTACCAAGCTTTGTTGGTCCTGGCGCAAGCTGCCGGCATGCAGCCTTGGCAAGCCGTCGAGCAGACCGAACTGCCTTACCGCGCCGCGCTGCAGCGCCGCCTGCACCAGGTGGTCAGTGCCGGCGGTGAAGGCCTGGTGCTGCACCGGGCCGGTGCCACGTGGGCGGCCGGGCGCCACGGGGCGCTGCTCAAGCTCAAGCCGCTGCACGACGCCGAAGCGCTGGTGGTGGGCCATGTGCCGGGGCAGGGCCGCCATGCCGGGCGGCTGGGCGCGCTGCGCGTGCGCACACAGGCGGGTGCCGAATTCAACCTGGGCACCGGCTTCAGCGACGCGGTGCGCGAGTCACCCCCAATGCCGGGCACCGTGGTGAGCTACCGCCACCGCGGCCACACCGACAGCGGGCTGCCCAGGTTTGCCAGCTTTTTGCGCGTGCGTGAGCCTGGGGTCTGAAGCAACGCGCCGCGTCCGCCGCAGGGCGTTTACGGCGTGGCGTCGTCAACTACTTCGCAAACCGGGTCCGCCGCATAGGCGCTGCTGGTCACCAGGCCGGCATCCGACACCGAAGCCTGGAACCACCGGCAGTCCATGGTGGGGTAGCGCCAAGACCAGACTTCGCCACCAGCCCAGCCGCCACCTCGGCGTTCAGAAGGGGTGCCCAGCCAGCGCAACAGTGCTTGCCGGTCCAGGCCGGGCGTGAGCTGCACCGCCAGGAATTCGGTCTCGGTCAGCACCTGGCGCGCCTGCACAACGCGGCCGCTGCTGTCCATGTCAATCATCCAGGTGGTGCGCCCATAGGGCCCGGTGGCGTATTCCAGGCGTTCACTGCCCGCCGGCAGGCTGTAGCGGGCGGTGGGTTCGCCCCACTGTGCGCGCACCTCGTTGACGGCTTGGCCGGGTTTGGGGGGAATGGGTGCGCAGGCCACCAAGGCCACGGCCACCACGATGCCGATGCGCTGAATGCGGCTGAGAACCTTGGGGCTTGCTGCCCTGCGAACACCGTGCATCACACCCCCTCAGGGTCTACAACACCTCGCTGGCAAAGTCGGCCAGGCGTGACCGTTCACCGCGTGCCAGCGTCACGTGCCCGCCGTGTGGCCAGCCCTTGAAGCGGTCCACGGCGTAGGTGAGGCCCGAACTGCCCTCGGTGAGGTCGGGCGTGTCGATCTGCGCCAGGTTGCCCAGGCACACGACCCTGGTGCCGGGCCCGGCGCGGGTGATCAGTGTCTTCATCTGCTTGGGCGTCAGGTTCTGCGCTTCGTCAATCAGCAAGAACTTGTTCAGGAAGGTGCGCCCGCGCATGAAGTTCAGGCTCTTGATCTTGATCTTGCTGCGCACCAGGTCGTTGGTGGCGGCACGGCCCCATTCGCCGGCGCTGGTGTCGGTGCGGGCCAGCACTTCAAGGTTGTCGTCCAGCGCGCCCATCCACGGGCCCATCTTTTCTTCTTCGTTGCCGGGCAGGAAGCCGATGTCGTCGCCCACGGGCACGGTGACGCGGGTGACGATGATCTCGGTGTAGCGCCGCTCGTCCAGCACCTGGGCCAAGCCTGCCGCCAGCGTCATCAGCGTCTTGCCGGTGCCCGCCGTGCCTGTCAGGGTGATGAAGTCACACTCCGGGTCCATCAGCAGATTGAGCGCAAAGTTCTGCTCACGGTTGCGCGCCGTCACGCCCCACACGGCGTTCTTGCCGTGGCTGTAGTCGCGCAGGGTCTTGAGCACCGCGGTCTTGCCGGTGATTTCAGACACGCGGGCGTAAAGCGGCGCGGCGCCGGGTGCTTCAAGGTAGACAAACTGGTTGATCAGCAGGCCCGGCACCAGCGGCCCGCTGATGCGGTAGTAGGTGTGGCCACCTTGCTGCCAGCTTTCCATGGTCTTGCCATGGCGGTCCCAGAAGTCGGCCGGCAGCGCCAGCACGCCGGTGTAGAGCAGGTCACCGTCTTCCAGCGTCTTGTCGTTGAAGTAGTCCTCGGCCGGCAGGCCCAGCGCGCGCGCCTTGATGCGCATGTTGATGTCCTTGGACACCAGCACCACTTCGCGCGGGGTGGCGGACTCCTGCTGCTGTTCGCGCAGGCTCTGCACCACCCCGAGGATCTGGTTGTCGGCCTTGCCTTGTGGCAGGCCGGCAGGCAGCTTGATGTCCAGCAGCGTGGTCTGAAAAAACAGCTTGCCGCCGGCCTCGCGGTGGCCGGTCTTGGCCAGTTCAATGCCCAGACGCGGGTCGAGTGCGCCGTTTTTGTCGGTGAAGTTGGTGGCGCTGGCCAGAGCGTCCAGGTCACGGCTGACCTGGCGCACGTTGCGCGACACCTCGCTCATGCCCTTTTTGTGCCCGTCCAGCTCTTC
>CAZUKT010000366.1:0-5076 GCA_964620975.1 uncultured Rubrivivax sp.
CGGGTGCCCTGCCACGCGCCGGCCAGGGGGCGCAGCGGGCCCAGGTTGGCCAGGGTGTTGCCGTCGATGGGGTCGGGTTCGGTGTAGATGTCGCGGGTGGCTTAGGTCATGGTGGGTGCGGGTAGAAAGTGGCTGGGGCAACAACGGATTCACGGCCTGTGGCCGGCGGTGGCGTTGGCGGCGACGGTGCGGCTGGTGCCGCCACCGGCAAGCGAACGGGCAATGGCTCAAGTAGCGGGTCAGGCAACACCTCAGGCACCACGGCCAGCAACTGCGCCCGCAGCCACTGGTGCAGCGGGTCGGCCTGGTGCCGCAGGTGCCACATCATGTACATGGGCATGCGGGGGCAGGGCAGCGGCACGCTCGCCTGCGCCAAGCCCCGCAGTGGGTGGCGGCCCAGCAGGCGTGGCTGCGTGGCGAGCAAGTCGCTGCCTTGCACAAAAGCGGCCACGCCGGCAAAGCTGGGCACCCGCACCACAAAGCGGCGGTGGTGGCCTGCTGCGGCCAGCACGTCGTCAATGTCCAGCACGCGGTGGGGTTCGTACAAGACGGTCACGTGCTCGGCGGCCAGGTAGTCGGCCAGCGTTGCGGGCGCCGCACGCTGGCTGGCGTCATAAAAAACCACGTAGTCGTCTTCAAACAGGCGCTTTTGCACCACGTCGGGCGCGTCGGGCGGGCGCGGGCTGATGACGAGCTGGCACTGGCCTTCGCGCAGCATCTCGGCGCGCGGCACGCCTGACGCAATGACCCGCAGCGCCAGCCCCGGCGCCAGTGCACGCAGGCGGCGCAGCAGCGGCGGCAGCAGCAGGTCACGCTGCAAGTCGTTGGCGGCAATGGTGATGGTGGCCTGCAGGTGCGCCGGGTCAAAGGCTGCGGCGGTGACAAAACCACGCATGTCTTCCAGCAGCAGCCGTGCACGCTGGGCCAGCGCGTCGGCGCGCGCCGTGGCCACGATGCCCCGGCCGGCGCGCACAAATAGTGGGTCGCCCACGATGGTGCGCAGCTTGTCCAGCAAATGGCTCACGGCCGACTGCGTGACGCCCAGGCGCGCTGCGGCGCGCGTGACCGACTGCTCTTCATGCACCGCCAGCAGCAGCGCCAGCAGGTGGCCGTCCAGGTCTGAATGATCAAAACGGCTCATGGGTGGAATGAGTGCGCCGGCGTTTTTCTGAATGATGAACCCACCAATACTCCGCCGCACCTGCGCGGCACTGAGCAAGCGCAAGCTGTTTGATGTGCGACAAGAACCCAAGGAGACATGACGTGAGTGACCACCCGCCCATACCCGGCACCGTGATCTTTGACGGCGAGCAAGCCATGAAAGGCTACGCGCTGAACAAGATGTGCTTCAGCTTCAACGACGCTGCCAGCCGCCAGGCCTTCTTGGCCGACGAAGACGGCTACTGCGCCGCCTATGGCCTGAACGCGCAGCAGCGCTCGGCCGTCGCCGCACGCAACGTGCTGCAGCTCATCGCGGCCGGCGGCAACGCCTACTACCTGGCCAAGTTTGCCGGCATCTTTGGCCTGGACATGCAGGACATTGGCGCGCAGCAAACCGGCATGAGCAAGGCTGAATTCCAGGCCAAGCTGCTGGCCGCACGCGGCTGACTCCCGCACTGAAACCGAAAGCAACAAGACATGGCCAAGATCATCGGTGGCATCACCACATCACACGTGCCGGCCATTGGCCGCGCCATTGCCAAGAACCTGCAGCAAGAGCCCTACTGGAAACCCTTCTTCGACGGTTTCATCCCCGTGCGCAACTGGCTGAGTGAGGCCAGGCCCGACGTGGTGGTGCTGCTGTACAACGACCACGGCCTGAACTTCTTCCTCGACAAGATGCCCACCTTCAGCATTGGCGCGGCGCCCGAGTACCGCAACGCCGACGAAGGCTGGGGCATCCCCACGGTGCCGGCGTTTCAGGGCCACCCGGCCTTCAGCTGGCACCTGATCGAGCAGCTGGTGGGTGAAGAGTTTGACCTCACCACCTGCCAGGAAATGCTGGTGGACCACGCCTTCACGCTGCCCATGGCGCTGCTGTGGCCCGACCAGGCCTGGCCGGTGCGTGTGGTGCCGGTGTGCATCAACACCGTGCAGGCCCCGCTGCCCAGCGCCACCCGCTGCTGGAAGCTGGGCCAGGCGCTGGCCCGTGCCGTGGCTTCCTGGCCGGGTGACGAAAAGGTGGTGGTGCTGGGCACCGGCGGCCTGAGCCACCAGCTGGACGGCGAACGTGCCGGCTTCATCAACAAGGACTTCGACCTGAAGTTCATGGACAGCCTGACCACCGACCCCACCTGGGCCTGCCAGTACGACACCCACCAGCTCGTGGAGCAGGCCGGCACGCAGGGGGTGGAACTGCTGATGTGGCTGGCCACACGTGCCATGTTGGGTGACAAGGTGAACAAGCTGCACAGCAATTACCACATCCCCATCAGCAACACGGCGTCGGGCTTGATGCTGCTGGAAGCGGCGTAAACAAGTTGCAGGCGCTGGCGCCCCGCCGGCGGCCTGGCAGCAGCGCGGGCCGACAGCGCGCAGGGAACCCGCTGCTGAATATGGGCATGATGGTGTTCTCTTGACACCCGCACGGAGCGCGCACTTGCAGCAACGCCACATCGGCCCCTTCACGGTTTCTGCCATCGGCCTGGGCTGCATGAACCTCAGCCACGCCTACGGCACGCCACCTTCAGCCGATGCCGCCGAGGCTTTGTTGCTGCAGGCGGTGGACGAAGGCGTCACGCTCTTTGACACCGCCGCGCTCTACGGCTTTGGCGCCAATGAAACGCTGGTGGGCCGGGTGCTCAAGCCGCACCGGGCCCGCATCACGCTGTGCAGCAAAGGCGGCATGGCCGGGGTGCCCTTCGACGATGGCGTGAAGCGTGTCATTGACGTCCGGCCCGAGGCCATTCGCCGCAACTGCGAAGACAGCCTGCGGCGGCTGCAGACCGACGTCATTGACCTGTACTACCTGCACCGCTGGCACAAGGCGGTGCCGATAGAAGAAAGCGTGGGCGCCATGGCGCGCCTGGTGCAAGAAGGCAAGGTGCGTGCGCTGGGGTTGAGCGAGGTGGGGGCCACCACGCTGCGCCGCGCGCATGCCGAGCACCCGATAGCGGCCGTGCAGACCGAGTATTCGCTGTGGACCCGCAATGCCGAGATTGCCGTGCTGGACGCCTGCCGCGACATCGGCGCGGCGTTTGTGGCCTTCAGCCCCTTGGCGCGCGGTGTCCTCACCAGCGCGCCGCCCGACGTGGCCACGCTGGGTGCCAAGGACATCCGCCGTGGCATGCCACGGTTTGCGCCCGAGCACTGGCCCACCAACCTGGCAGTGCACGCGGCGGCCATGGCGCTGGCACAAGAAGCGGGTGCCACGCTGGCCCAAATGGCGCTGGCGTGGTTGCTCAGCCGCGGCGAGCATGTGCTGGCCATTCCGGGCACGACCCGGGCCGCGCACCTGCGCGAGAACCTGGCCGCTGCCGACCTGGCCGTGGCACCGGCGTGGCTGGCGCGGCTGGACGCGCTGGTGAATCCGTGCACCGTGGCCGGCGACCGCTACAGCGCACAGGCCAGCCTGGAAGTGGACACCGAGACGGCGTAGCCGCTTGCGGCCAAGGCTGTGGGTGCGCCAGGGGCGCCGGTCAGGCCGCGTGAGAATGGTGCCTGGCAAGGCAGGGGACAGCACCATGGACGACATCAGCACCTGGGTGGGCCGCAGCGAGACGGTCCACGACACCATCACCACCGCGCCCGTGCACGCGCTGACGGCCACGCTGGACCACGCGGCGATGCCCGTGCTGCCCGGCACGCCGCTGCCGCCGCTGTGGCACTGGCTGTACTTTCTGCCCATGCACCGGCAAAGCGAACTGGGGCCCGACGGCCACGCCCGGCGTGGTGGTTTCCTGCCGCCGGTGCCACTGCCGCGCCGCATGTGGGCGGGCAGCCAGTTTGAGTTTCATGCGCCGCTGTGCGTGGGCGACACGGTGGCGCGCAAGAGCACCATCGCCGACGTGACCCAAAAAGACGGCCGCACCGGCAAGCTGGTGTTCGTGAAGGTCAAGCACGAGCTGTTCTGCAATGGCGCTGCGGCGCCCGCGCTGACCGAATTCCACGACATCGTCTACCGCCCCGCCAAGCAGTCCGGCGATGTGGACCCGCCGCCGCTGGCGGCACCCACCAGCGCGGCCTGGCAGCGCCGCGTGGTGCCCGACGACGTGCTGCTGTTTCGCTACAGCGCGCTCACCTTCAACGGCCACCGCATCCATTACGACCGCAAGTACGTCACGGAAGTCGAGGGCTACCCCGGCCTCATCGTGCACGGCCCGCTGATCGCCACGTTGCTGTTGGACCTGCTGCGCCGCGAGGCGCCCGGGGCCGAGGTGGCCGGCTTCCGCTTCAAGGCCGTGCGCCCCACCTTTGACCTGCACCCCTTCAGCGTGCACGGCACGCGTGAAGGCCACACCGTCAAGCTGTGGGCGCAAGACCACCAAGGCTGGTTGACCATGGACGCCGTGGCCACGCTGCGCTGAAAGCCAGCCAACGATGCAGCCGCTCAAGGGCCTCACGGTCGTCACCCTCGAACACGCCATTGCGGCGCCCTTTGCCACGCGGCAACTGGCCGACCTGGGTGCGCGTGTCATCAAGATTGAACGCCCCGGTGCGGGCGACTTTGCACGCGGCTACGACCAGCGTGTGCGCGGCCAGGCGTCGCACTTTGTGTGGGTCAACCGCAGCAAGGAAAGCCTTACGTTGGACCTGAAACACCCACGCGCCGCCGCCTTGCTGGAGCAACTGATCGTGCAGCAGGCCGACTGCGTGGTGCAGAACCTGGCACCCGGCGCGGCGGCCCGGCTGGGTGTGAGCTTTGAGGCGCTGCAAGAACGCCGCCCGGACTTGATCGTGTGCGACATCTCGGGCTACGGCGACGACCCCGCCGCACCCGGCCCCTACCGCGACAAGAAGGCCTATGACCTGCTGATCCAGAGCGAAAGCGGCTTCGTCAGCATCACCGGCACACCCGACGAGCCCAGCAAGGCGGGTCTGTCCATTGCCGACATCGCCGCCGGCATGTACGCCTAC
>CAZUKT010000367.1:0-5054 GCA_964620975.1 uncultured Rubrivivax sp.
GGCGTGGCGGATCATCCGGGAGAAGCCGTACTGCTACAAGACACCGGCCGACTTGAAGGGCAAGAAGATTGGTGTCACGGCGCCGGGCTCCAGCACCAACGTCATGGTCAACTTCTTCCTGGCCAAGGCAGGCCTGAAGCCTTCTGACGTGTCCATCATCGGGGTCGGCGCGTCACAAGGCGCCGTGGCCGCCATGCGTTCGGGCCAGATCGACGCCATGAGCAACCTTGACCCGGTCATCACGCTGCTGCAGCGCAGTGGCGACTTCAAAGTCATCTCTGACACACGCATCCTGGCCGAGTCCGAAAAGGTGTTTGGTGGGCCCATGCCCGCCGCCTGCCTGTACGCGCCGCAAGCCTTCATCGACAAGAACCCGGCCACCGTGCAGGCACTGGCCAACGCCATCGTGCGCGCCAACAAGTGGATACAGCAAGCCGGCCCTGGCGACATCATCACCGCCGTGCCCGAGGCCTATCTGCTGGGTGACCGCGCGGTGTACATCGACGCCTTCCTGGCGGCCAAGGGCGCGCTCAGCCCCGACGGTTTGTTTCCCGACAAGGGCGCAGAAACCGCCTTCCGCGCGCTGGCCAGCATCGACGCCGAGATCGCCAAGGCCAAGCTCGACCTGGCAGCGGTCTACACGAATGAGTTCGTAAAAAAAGCCAACGCCAAGTACCCGAAGGGGTGAGAGCTTGAGAGGCCATCCCATGCACCCGCGTGCTGATGCGCACCCCACCAACGCCTGCGGCTCGCGGCCACAGGCTCGTGCGCGATGACAGGCCCGCAGATCATCGTGCTGGCCATGCCGGTGTTCCTGGCGCTCATTGCGCTCGACTTCTGGGTGGGCCTGCGCCGGGGGCACAACACCTACCGGCTGGGCGACGCGCTGGCCAGCATCGGCCTGGGGGTGATGAGCCAGGTCACGGGGCTCTTTGGCCGGCTGCTGCGCATTGGCCTTTACACGCTGGCCTTTGAGCATGTGGCGCTGTGGACGCTGCCCACCGACGCACTGTGGGTGTGGCTGCTGGCGCTGGTGTTCTATGACTTCTGCTACTACTGGTTGCACCGCGCCGGCCACCGCGTGGCGGTGTTGTGGGCCGCGCACGCCGTGCACCACCAGAGCGAGGACTACAACCTCAGCACCGCGCTGCGGCAAACCAGCAGCGGCGTCCTGCTGGGCTGGTTGTTCTTCCTGCCCATGGCCGTGGCGGGCGTGCCGCCGCTGGTGGTGGCCGTGGTGGGCCTGGTGGACCTGCTGTACCAGTACTGGGTGCACACGCAGCAGATCGGCAAACTGGGCTGGTTTGACCGCTGGTTCTGCAGCCCCAGCAACCACCGTGCGCACCACGCCGTCAACGACAAGTACCTGGACAAAAACTACGGCGGCATCCTCATCGTCTGGGACCGCCTGTTTGGCACCTTCGTCGAAGAAGACACCGCCGAGCCCTGTGTTTACGGCACCCGCGCCCCGCTGCGCAGCTTCAACCCGCTGTGGGCCAACCTGCAGGTCTATGGCAGCTTGGTGCACGACAGTTGGCACACACGCGGCTGGGCCGACAAGCTGCGGGTGTGGCTCAAGCCGCCCGGCTGGCGGCCGGCCGATGTGGCGGCGCGCTGGCCCAAAGCGCCCTTTGACATCCACCAGTTGCAGCGCTTTGACCCGCCGCTGAGCCGCGGCATGCAAGTCATGGCGGGCGGCTTGTTTGGCGGGGTGCTGCTGGGCACCAGCCAGTTGCTGTGGCACGCCCACACGCTGCCGCTGGTGCAGCAGGCCGGCGGTGCGGCCACGCTGGTGGCGCTGCTGTGGTTGATAGGCGCCATCACCCAACCCCGGGCTGCGGCCCGATCCATGGCCGCCCCATGAACACAAGCGCCTTGCGCCTGCAGGACGTGTCCTGCACCTTCGTCAGCAAAAGCGCGCCGGGCCAGCGCTACACCGCCGTGCGCGATGTGAGCCTGACGGTGGGTGCCGGCGAGTTTGTCTCGGTGGTGGGCCCCACGGGCTGCGGCAAGAGCACGCTGCTGAACGTGGCCGCCGGCCTGCTGCAGCCCAGCACCGGCACGGTGCAGGTGTTTGGCGAACCCCTGGCCGGCATCAACCCACGCGCCGGCTACATGTTCCAGGCCGAAAGCCTGATGCCCTGGCGCACCGCGCTGGGCAACGTCATGGCGGGGCTTGAATTCCGCGCTGTGCCCGACGCCAAGGCGCGCGCCGAAGACTGGTTGCGCCGCGTGGGCCTGGGCGGTTTTGGCGACCGTTACCCACACCAGCTTTCGGGCGGCATGCGCAAGCGCACCTCACTGGCGCAAACGCTGGCGCTGGACCCCGACATCATCCTCATGGACGAGCCGTTTTCTGCACTCGACATCCAGACCCGGCAGTTGATGGAAAACGAGGTGCTGGCGCTGTGGGCCGCCAAACGCAAGGCGGTGCTCTTCATTACCCACGACCTGGACGAAGCCATCGCCATGAGCGACCGTGTGCTGGTGCTCAGTGCCGGCCCGGCCAGCCACCCCATAGGTGAATTTGTGGTGGACCTGCCGCGCCCGCGTGACGTGGCCGAAATCAAGACCACGGCGCACTTTGTGGAGCTGCACGCCGCCATCTGGGCCGTGCTGCGCGACGAAGTGCTCAAGGGCTACAACCAGCAACTGCAGGCCCTGGCGGCATGAACGGCACGCTGATCCTGCGCGAAGCCAGGCCGGCCGACTACGCTGCCTGGTTGCCGCTGTGGCACGGCTACCTGGCCTTCTACAAGATCGATCTGCCGGTGTGCACCACCTACACCACCTGGGAGAGGCTGCTCGACCCCGACGAACCCATGCACCTGCGGCTGGCGCAACTGGACGGCCGGGTGGTGGGCCTGGTGCATTTCATTGAACACCGCAGCACGGGCTCGCCCTACAACGTGATCTACCTGCAAGACCTCTACACCGCGCCCGACGCACGCGGCCAGGGCGTGGGGCGTGCGCTCATTGAACACGTCTTTGCCTACGCGCAGGGCATCCATGCCAGCAAGGTGCATTGGCTGACCCACGAAGACAACACCACCGCGCGGCGCCTGTACGACACGGTGGCCGAGCTGTCGCCCTTCAGGCAGTACCGCAAGGTGTTCTGACCGGCGGCCCCTGCCGCACGCATGCCTGCTTCCATGAACCGCATCCTGCACGCCCTGAAACCCCGCCCCGGCACCCTGCGCCTGTGGCAGGCCGCGTTGCTGGCGGCGCTGCTGGGCTTTTGGTATTTGATGACCACGCCCGGCCTGCTGCCGAACTTCATGTTCGACAACGACCGCCAGGCCTCTTTCTTTTTTGGCGAGCCGCTGAAGGTGGCGGTGCGCATCTGGGCCTGGTTCGTGACCGACGCCGACATCTACCGCCACCTGGCCGTGACCTTGGTCGAAACGCTGCTGGCCTTTGGCGCCGGCTCGGTGCTGGGCCTGGCGGCGGGGTTGTGGCTGGCGCTGAGCCCCATGGCCAGCGCCATTCTTGAACCCTATGTGAAGGCGCTCAACAGCATGCCGCGCATCATCTTGGCGCCCATCTTCAGCGTGTGGTTCGGGCTGGGCATGGCCAGCAAGGTGGCGCTGGGTGTGACGCTGGTGTTTTTCATCGTCTTCTTCAACGTCTATCAGGGTGTGAAGGAAGTGAGCCCCGTGATCCTGGCCAACGCCCGCATGCTGGGCGCCAGCCAGCGGCAGCTGCTGCGCCATGTGTACCTGCCCAGCGCCACGAGCTGGGTCTTCAGCAGCCTGCACACCAGCGTGGGCCTGGCCTTTGTGGGTGCGGTGGTGGGTGAATACCTGGGCAGCAGCCAGGGCGTGGGCTATCTCATCTTGCAGGCCGAAGGCACGTTTGACATCAACACCGTGATGGCCGGCATCGTGGTGCTGACGCTGTTTGCGCTGGTGATTGACGCGGCAGTGGGCCGAGTGGAAAAGCGGCTCATGAAGTGGCAGCCGCGCGCGGGCGAGACCGAGCGGCTGTAGCACCCGGCCGCTGCCACGGCAGCGCCGCAGCATGGGTCCAGAATTGCCGACTGAACCCGCATCGAAGGCACCCGCCATGGCCAAGGACTTTTCACAGATGGAGGACAGCAACCGCTCGTCCAACCTCAGCATCCACGAGGTGTCCGACCCTGCGCGCCGCATCGTCTTGCGGGGTGGCCTGGGGGCCTTGGCCGGCGCGCTGATGTTGCCGCTGGCGGGCTGCGGCAGCCTGGCCGGGGCGGCGGGCCTGCTGGGCGGGCACAGCGCCACGCTGGGCTTCAAACCCGTGCCGGCGTCGGGTGCCGACAAGGTGCTGGTGCCCGACGGCTACACCGCCACGCCGCTGGCCCCCTGGGGCGAACCGGTGGGCATTGCGGGCCAGATGCCCGCCTTCAGGGTGGACGCCAGCAATACCGCCACCGAGCAAGCCGTGCAGATGGGTATGCACCACGACGGCCTCCACTACTACGCCCTGGCGGGCTCCAGCCGCGGGCTGCTGGCGATCAACCAGGAATACACCGACGACGGCCTGCTGCACGTGGGCGGACATAGCAACTGGAGCGAAGACAAGGTGCGCAAGTCGCAGGCCGCGCACGGCATCACGGTCATTGAAGTCGAGCACATGGACGACAAGTGGCAGATGGTGCGCCCGAGCCGCTATGCGCGCCGCATCACGGCGTTGACGCCCTTTGCCCTGGGCGGCCCGGCCGCCGGCCATGTGCTGATGAAAACCGCTGCCGACCCCGCCGGCCGCACCGTGCTGGGCACCATAGGCAACTGCGCCAGCGGCAAGACGCCTTGGGGCACCTACCTGTCGGGCGAAGAGAACTTCCAGAACTACTTCACCGCCGCCGACACGCCCACCGCCCATGAACGCCGCTGGGGCATCCGCAAGGCCACCTCTTACCGCTGGCCTGAATTCGACCCGCGTTTTGACACCGTGCGCAACCCGAATGAACCCAACCGCTTTGGCTGGGTGGTGGAGGTTGATCCAATGGACCCCACCAGCACCCCCGTCAAGCGCACGGCACTGGGCCGCGCCGCGCACGAAGGCGCCTGGGTGGC
>CAZUKT010000368.1:0-5038 GCA_964620975.1 uncultured Rubrivivax sp.
GCACTTGACGGCCTTCATCAGGCCGACGTTGCCTTCTTGAATCAGGTCACCCTGCGGCAGACCGTAGCCCATGTACTGGCGAGAAACGCTCACCACCAGCCGCAGGTGCGACAGCACCAGCCGGCCGGCAGATTGCAGGTCGCCGTTGTCGCGCAGCGAGCGGGCCAGCGCCGATTCTTCGGACTGGCTGAGCATGGGAAGCCGATTGACGGCGGACACGTAGGCGTCCAGGTTGCCCAGCGAGGGCACGGCGCTCCAGGGGTCACGCAGGCTCAGGGCTGAAGCATTGGCAGTAGTCATGCGGGGTGGGACTCCGGTGTTCGGTGTCAAGTTCCGCAAATATTAGCACTCTCGTGCGGCGAGTGCTTATGGCCCCGATGGGCGGACGTGCAATCCGGGGGGTGAAGCCAGAAAAGCACATATTGACGAAGTGTTTACTAACTCTTGTGGCGCTGATGTTGTGCGGCAGCCCCCACCGGCTCGCCATCAATCTGTGATGGTGGTGCCCACCACAGCCGGCAGGTAGGCGCAGCAGAACTCTGGGGGCATGCGCCGAACGCGGCCACTGCTCAGTTCAATGCAGACCAAGGCCCAGCGTGCGCGCAGCACACAGGCGCCGTCGCGTTGGCGCTGCATTTGAAAACGCCGCTCCATGGCCACGCGGCCGTCGCTGGACACCAGCCAGGTGGCCAGGGTCAGGGCGTCACCCAGCGCGGTGGGCAGCAGGTAGTCGTACTCGGCGTGGCGTATGACCATGCCCCGGTCCAGCCGCTGGTAGTCGGCCAGGGCCAGCCCCAAGGCCTGCGAATGGGCCCAGCCAATACGTTCACACCACTGCACATAGACGGCGTTGTTGGTGTGACCCAGGCCGTCAATGTCTCCGCCGCCCGGTGTGACCGGCTGCGTGAAGGGCAACCCATGGTCCCAGTTCAGGGTCTTGATGGCGCTGCCCTCGGCGCCGGGCGCTCCGGCCCTGCTTTGGGTGCCGCAAGGCGTGCTCACGGCAGGGCCCCCCAGCGCGTGTCGCCATGCTCCAGCACACCGTCAACCAGCTGCAAGAACAGCGCCAAGTCCAGTGGTTTTGTCACGTAGTGCGCGGCGCCCAGGGTCAGGGCCGCTTGCATGTGGTCGGGCGTTGCGTCGGCTGAAACCACGATCACGGGCACAGCGGCCAGGGTCTGGTCTTGTTTGATGTGGCGCAGCAGCTCAAGCCCACTGATGTCGGGCAGGTGCATGTCCAGCAGGATCAGGTCGGGTTGTTCGTGGCGCATGGCGGCCAGGCCGTCCAGGCCCAGCAGGGTGCAGTGCAGATCGATCTGTGCACGTTGTGCCAGCACGCCACGCATGACTTCGATATTGGTCTGGTTGTCTTCCACGTAGTGCACCAGGCGCCGGAGGTAGGGCGCCGGCGATGTGTCTGTAAAGCGCGGCGGCGGGCTGGCTTCGGCGGTGGCGACCGGCAGGCGCAGCGTGAATGCCGTACCCGTGCCTGCCTGGCTCTGCGCCGTGAGGCTGCCGCCCATCAGTTCGGCCAGCCGGCGGCTGATGACCAGGCCAATGCCGGTGCCTTCGATGCCCGAGCTTTCGCGGCCCAGGCGGTTGTAGGGCTGGAAGAGTGCAGCCAGCTGGGAATCGGTCATGCCAAGGCCGGTGTCCGTGACCTCGATCTCGACATGGTCGTCGTCGGCGAGGCGGCTGCTGATGACCACCTGCCCCTGCGGCCGGTTGTACTTGACGGCATTTGAAAGCAGGTTGGTCAGTACCTGTTTCAAGCGTGTGGCGTCACCCAGCACGGCCGGTGCGTCCAGCGTGAGGTCTTCACTGAACTGGATGCCGCGTTGCAGGGCCGTGCCCGCCACCAAGGAGCGGCTGGCCGCCACCATGGCGGCCAGGTCGACCGGCACGAGATTGAGGTCGATGGTGCCCGCTTCAATGCGCGCCAGGTCGAGCGTCTCGTTGATCATCTCCAGCAGGTGCCACCCGGCGCGCAGGATCTGCTGTGTCCAGCCCAGTTGGTGCGCGGCCAGCGTGGGCTGGCGGTCCATTTCAAGCAACTGCGCGAAGCCGTTGATGGCGTTGAGCGGGGTGCGCAATTCATGGCTCATGCGCGACAAAAAATCGCTCTTGGCCCGGTTGGCCGCTTCGGCACGTTGCAAGGCCTTTTCCGAAGCCTCGAGCCGCAGATGTTCGGTCACGTCTTCCACCACGCCCACCAGCCGCACCACCTGGCCGCTGGCGTCTCTAAGGGCGCTGGCATTGACGCGCACCTGGCGCAAGGCGCCATTGGGTGTGTCCAGCCGCAGCGGGCCCATGGAAACCAATTCAGCGCCGGCCAGCAGGTCACGCCTTTGCTGCAGCACAAGATCGAGTTCGCTGGGGTGCACCATCTGTGCCACCGAGCTGCCCTTGAGCGCGTCAGCGCTGCGCCCGAGCATGTCGCAAAGGCGCGGGTTGCAATCGAGCACGCTGCCATCGGGGGCCAGGAACATCACGCCCAAGGGAACGTGGTCAACGATGCTGCGCAGGCGCGCCTCGCTCTCGCGCAGGGCTTGTTCGGCCTGGGTGCGTTCAGCCACCTGGTGGCGCAACTCGGCGGTGCCGGCCGTCACGGCCAGCGCCGTGCGGCGATGCTGGCCCGTCACTGTGAGCAGCAGAGCGCCAAGCAAGGCCGCAGCAGTCAGGCCGGCGATGGACAGCAACCAGGCGGCTTCGCGTTGGGCGCCAGGCATGCTTTCCGGTGCGGCCCACAAGCGCAGAACCAGTCCACGCCCACCCAGCTGCAGCGGCCGCTCCAGCTGCCAGAACCTCGACGTGGGTTTGGCGCTGTCGCAGTTGGCGGGGCCTGCAAGGCGGGGCTGCGCTGCGCCTGGGGCCACATCCAGCAAGCACCACTCGACGTAGGCCTGCGCCGCCGGCGCCAGGGCGCTGAATGCCCGCTCGGTATTGATGGTGACAAACACCACGCCGCGGAAGGTGTCACGGCGTGAGGCCAGGCTGGCATGTTCACCACGGTACAGCGCCTGGTACAAGACCACGCCGATCTCGCCCTGGGTCAGCTTGAAGCCGGCCGTGGCGCCCGGCGTTCCCGTATCCCGCGCGGCAAGAATGGCCGTGCGGGCGGCGGGGATGGACAGCGCATTGACGCCCAGTGCCGCCGCGTTGCCAGCCAAGGGTTCGATGTGCCGCAGTGCCACCACTTCGCCGTCGGCGACGCGCGCGCGGCCTTCGTCGCGGTCAAAGACCCGGTAACCGGGCATGCCTTGCGCCCGCGCGGCCGCCTCGAAGGCAGCCACGCCGTCTAGTGGCACGCGCACACTGTGGCCGACGGCCTGCAAGTGCATTTGCAGTGGCTGGGCCAGCCACCAACTGGCGGCATAACGCAGGCTGGTCTGGTCCACGTCGCCACGCGCCAGTGCGGCGCCGTGCAAGGCCTGCAGGGCATACAGCGGTGCGGTCAGCCGCTCTTGTGCGGCGCTGGCCAGGCGGTCGGCGTCGCGTTCAAAGTTGGCGCGCAGCCTTTGCTGGTCCACACGCGACAGCTCCAGCATGCCAGCGGTCAGCAGGGCCATGGCCCCGAGCAGCGGCAGGCCCAGCGTGCGGCGGCGCGGCCGCCAGTCAGCCCGCGGTTGGCCGATGATCGTCAGCGTCAGCGGGCCGCCAATGAGCACGCCCATGCTGTCGCCCAGCCACCAGGTCAGCCAGGTGGCCGGCACGCCCGCTGTGGGCAGCACACCGGCCCACCACATGGCTGCCGTGGCCACGCTGGGGCTCACCACGCAGGCTAACAAGGCACCCAGCGCACCGGCCTTGAAGATGTCGCGTGGCACTTGCAGCACCAGCGGCTGCTGCACATGCCGGCGCACCAGCACGGCACCCACCCAGGTTTGCAGCGTCGCCCCGGCCGCAATCACCAGCGGCAAGGGCAGCAAAGCCCAGCCACTTTGACCATGCAGCAAACCTACGCCCACGTTGGCCGCCACCGCGCCGAAGAACACGCCGGGCAGCGCCGCGTGGCCAAGCACCAGCGTGGCCGCCAGCGCGATGCCGGCCGACGGGTACAAGGGTGACGCGTAGCCTCGCGCGTCGGCCAGCAGCAAGGCCACTGCAGCCACTGCGCCATAGGCCACGAAGGTGGCCAGTGCAATGAGCGCGGCGCGTGCAAGCGCCGGCCGTTGCCATGTGCTGGATGTTTCGACCATGACTCGAATCTAAGCCGTTTGCTGGTCTGGTGGGCGGGCATGCAAGCCGGCACGCGCGCGGCGCGCAGGCCTCGGGGCCTGGGGCATGCCGCCCAAGCCCGGCAGACTGCTAGACGTTGAACAGGAAATTGAGCACGTCGCCATCCTTGACGACGTAGTCCTTGCCTTCGGCGCGCATCTTGCCGGCGTCCTTGGCACCTTGTTCGCCCTTGAAGGCGATGAAGTCGTCAAAGGCGATGGTCTGCGCACGAATGAAGCCACGTTCAAAGTCAGTGTGGATCACACCGGCAGCCTGCGGCGCGGTGTCGCCGATGTGAATGGTCCAGGCACGCACTTCCTTCACGCCGGCCGTGAAGTAGGTCTGCAGGCCCAGCAGCTTGAAGGCGGCGCGGATCAGGCGGTTCAGCCCTGGCTCGTCCTGCCCCATCTCTTGCAGGAACATCAGCTTGTCGTCTTCGGCCATTTCCGAAAGTTCAGCCTCGGTCTTGGCGCAGATGGCCACCACGGGCGCGTTCTGTCTGGCCGCGTATTCGCGCAGGCGCTCCAGGTAGGGGTTGTTCTCGAATCCCGACTCGCTGACGTTGCCCACAAACATGGCCGGCTTGGCGGTGATCAGGCACAGCGGCTTGAGGATGATCAACTCCGCCTTGCTGAAGTCAATGCCGCGCACGGGCTGCGCCTGGTCGAGCGCGGCCTGGCACTTTTCAAGCACCTTCACGAGCGCCGCGGCTTCCTTGTCGTTGCCCGAGCGCGCGGCCTTGACGTAGCGGTGCAGGCTCTTTTCCACCGTGCTCAGGTCGGCCAGGCACAGCTCGGTCTGGATGATCTCGATGTCTGCA
>CAZUKT010000369.1:0-2060 GCA_964620975.1 uncultured Rubrivivax sp.
GGGAAGCGCAGCCGCTTGATGACGCGGCGCAGGGTCGAGTTGGTCAATTGAACATAAAGTGGGACCCTGCGCCGATTCTTGCTGGCCGCTTATCGCGACAGAGCCCAGCGGCATGGGGCGGCGGCATACGGCAGCGAAGCAGGGCCGCGCTGGCGGGCGGCCCGTGAGCCGTCAAGCCTTGTAGTAGTCGCGGTACCAGGCCACGAAGCGCTGCACCCCGCTGCGCACGTCGGTGGCAGGTGTGAAGCCCACCCAGTCGCGCAGCGCGTCCACGTCGGCGTAGGTGGCTGGCACGTCGCCGTCTTGCAGCGGCAGCAGGTTCTTGGTGGCCTTGCGGCCTATCGCGTCTTCAATGCACCCGATGTAGTCCAGCAGTTGCACCGGGTTGTGGTTGCCGATGTTGAATACTCGGAACGGCACGTTGCTGGTGCCAGGGTCCGGTGCTTCGGGGCGGTAGTCGGGGTTGGCTTCGGCCACGCGGTCCATGACGCGTATGACGCCTTCGACGATGTCGTCCACAAAGGTGAAATCACGCTGCATGTTGCCGTGGTTGAAGACGTCAATCGGCCGCCCTTCGAGAATGGCCTTGGTGAACAGGAACAGCGCCATGTCAGGCCGGCCCCAGGGGCCGTACACCGTGAAGAAGCGCAGGCCGGTGGTGGGCAGACCGAAGAGGTGGCTGTAGGTGTGCGCCATCAACTCGTTGGCCTTCTTGGTGGCCGCGTACATGCTCACCGGGTGGTCGACGCTGTCGTGCTCGGAGAACGGCATCTTGGTGTTGCCGCCGTAGACGCTGGAACTGGACGCATACACCAGGTGCTGAACCTTGCTGTGGCGGCAACCTTCCAGCACGTTCATGAAGCCGACGATGTTGCTGTCGATGTAGGCCTGTGGGTTGACCAGCGAATAGCGCACGCCGGCCTGCGCTGCGAGGTGAATGACGCGGTCAAAGCGCTCGGCCGCAAAGAGCGTTTCCATGCCGATGCGGTCGGCCACGTCGAGCTTCACAAAGCGGAAGTTCGGATGTGGCGTGAGGCGCGCCAGACGGTCAGTCTTGAGCGCCACCGAGTAGTAGTCGTTGAGGTTGTCCAGGCCCACCACCTCGTCGCCACGCGCCAACAGGCGCAGTGTGGTGGTCATGCCGATAAAGCCGGCAGCGCCGGTGAGCAGGATTTTCATGGGTGTATCGATTGGGTCTGCACAGAGGCAGCGAGCCAGCGGCGCGCCAGGTGGCGGGCTGCACGCCCGCGGTGGGCCAGATTTTGCATGGCAGCCGCGCTGATGCGCAGCGGCGCGGGGCGGCACCGCGCCGAGGTTTTCACGCTCAAGGCCTCGGCACCGCGCCGGCCGGCAGCAGCCAACGGCCGGGCCGACGGTTATGAAGTGTCAGGTGGGCGCCCTGCGCCGCTCAATCGTCGTCGGGGCTTTGGTCGGCCGAGATGCCAAAACGCCGCAGCTTGACGTACAGGCTTTGGCGCGACAGCCCCAGCAGCAGGGCCGCCGACGCAAGCTTGTCGCCCGTCATCTGCAATGCGGTCTCAATGCAAAGCTGTTCGATCAGGTCGGTGGTTTCACTGACGATTTCCTTCAGCGGCATGTTGCCCACCAGTTCAGCCAGGTCGCCCGCCGTGCGGGTGATGGGCATGCTGGCCGCGTGCCGGGCCTTGCGCCTTCGCTCGATGTTGCGAATGGCAAGAGCCAGGCCGGTTTCGTCACTCTGTTGCAGCAAAGAAGCGGCGATTTCCACGTCGGTGCTGCCGCCGGACTCAATGCGCACCACAGACAGGAACAGGCCCGCTGACCCGCGCTGTCGCAAACTGGCAATCAGCACGCCCAATTCCACACCGGTGCGGCCCACCCAGCGGTCAAGCGTCTGGCCGCGAACTTCGGCGTCGTGGCCCAGTTGGGCAAGCGTCACAAAAGCCCGGTTGGCGGCAAGCACACGGCCCTGGTCATCGGCAAAGACCCGTGCGTCACTGGCATTGCGCACGAAGGCCTGCAACATGGCGTCGTCTCCTTCGCTGCCACGTGCAGACGCCCCCCGTGTCGGGTCGGCCGGC
>CAZUKT010000369.1:2070-5028 GCA_964620975.1 uncultured Rubrivivax sp.
GCTGTCGTCCTGCCAGAACACCGAAGCGGCGACGTGCACGGTGGCGGTCCCGTCTGCCAGCTGTGCGCGCTGGCTGTCGTTGCGGCCACTGGACCGGGCCCCTGCCAACACGGCTTGTAGCCCATCGGCCGAGGGCAGCGAAAAAGGGATGGTCAGCGCTGCGCCCACCAGTTTGCTGCGTGACCTGCCGCACTAGGCACGCGCTGCCGGGTTGGGGCCAGCACCTTTTGCGACAGACCGTCGATGACCAGCACCGCTTCTGAAGAGGGACGGAACAGTTGGCGGTAGCGTGTCACTACCAAACAAGGCAGCCGGCGTGCCACGCCGGGCGGGCGGCGTCAGAGCCTGGCCGGCAACACCGTGCCACTGCATCCACCAAAGCCTATGCGCCGGGCACCCGCCCGTTGGCAAGCGCCGAGCAGCGTCACGGTATCGCCATCTTGCAAAAAGCTGCGCTCCTCGCCGTTGTTCAGCTTGACCGGCCTTTTGCCACCGGCGCCAAGCTCCAGCAACGATCCGCCCTGCTCGGGTGCCGGGCCAGACAAGGTGCCCGAGCCCAGCAAGTCGCCGGCCTGCAGATTGTATCCGCCCACCGTGTGGTGGGCCACCAGCTGCGCCAGCGTCCAGTAGGCGTCGGCAAAGTTGCTCTGTGAAAGACACTGGCCTGCGTGGCCAGCGTGGCGCATGTGCTCGGTTTGCAGCCACACCTGCAACTCGATGCCGATGGCGCCGTGGCTGCGGTTGTGCGGTGAATCCAGGTAGGGCAAGGGTTGAGGGTCTTCTTCGGGGCGAACAAAAGCCTGGCGAAACGGAACCAGCGCGTCCATGGTGACGACCCAGGGCGAGGCCGTGCTACCGAAGTTCTTGCTCAGGAACGGACCCAGCGGCTGGTATTCCCAACCTTGGATGTCGCGCGCGCTCCAGTCGTTGAACAGCACCAGGCCAAAGATCGCCGACTCGGCCTGCACCATGTCCATGTGCTGACCCTGTGCATTGGTGCCGCCCACCAGGGCACCAATTTCCAGCTCGTAGTCCAGCCGCTGGCTGGCGCCCACCGTGGGCACGCTGGCCCCGGCGGCCAGGGTCTGACCCACAGGCCGGTGCAGCGACTTGCCGCTGACAACGATGGACGACGCGCGGCCGTGGTAACCGATGGGCACCCACTTGTAGTTGGGCAGCAGCGGGTTGTCGGGCCGGAACTGCCGGCCCACGGTGGTGGCGTGGTGCAGGCTGGTGTAGAAGTCGGTGTAGTCGCCAATGCGGCAAGGCAGTGCCATTTCGCAAGCGGCCTGCGGCACCAGGCAAGGCAGCAAGAACGGCTCTTTCTCGCTGCCCGCTGCCAGCGCCTGCGACAACGCCCAGCGCATGGCCCGCCAGGCAGACGGGCCCAGCGCCATGAAGTCCAGCAGGTCACCGGCCGCCAGCGGCGCCAGCAGCAGGCGCACGTCGCCGGCCCAGGGGCAGGTTTCAGCGGCCTCGCGCAGGTCCAGAACCTGGTCGCCGATGGCCACGCCCATGCGCAGGGTTTCGGTGCTGCCGGCACGCCTGAAACGGCCAAAGGGCAGGTTCTGAACGGGGAAGTCGGTGCCATCTGCGTTGGCGCTGCACACCCAGCTTTGCAGGGCCGGGTCATGGGTGGCGTCGCGCACGCTCACGTTGTGGCCTGTGCCATGCCAGCACGCGCTGCAGCCAGCGCCTGCTGCAGCACACCCAGGTCGCCCACGTGGTTGGCCAGCAGCAAGATCAGGCGTGCGTTGACGAGCCGGCTTTGTTCGTCGCTGAGGCCTTGGTGGGCCTGGATCAGCGCTTCATAGAAGTCGTCGCCAGGCGTAAATGCATGCAGCGGCACATGGCCGGGCACACCGAAGTGCGGCAGGGTGTTGAGCGTGCTCACAGTGGGTCCATCGTGCGGTGCAGGCGGCAGATCGCCTCGCGGGCGGCCAGGGGGGTTCTCATGGGCGGTGCTGCAGGTCTATCACGCGCGCAGGGCGCTGATGGGGTTGCAGGTGGCGCAGGCCACGGCGCGCAGCACGACGTTGGCGTCCAGGCGGCGCCAGCGTGCAGCCACGTGCTGGTCGGGCCGCAGCAGGTAGGCCGTGCCAGGGCGGGCATCCAGACGGCGGCTGATGAGGTGCTTGTGGTCCACCACCAGCGCAATGCCGTCGGGCACGGGGCCTTCACGGTCCACCACCAACAACGCTTGCACAGGGATGCGCGCTGCGCCCAGGCTGCGCAGTGCGTCCAGCGTGGCAGCACCCACGCTTTGCACGTTGGACGCAAACAGCATCAGCACAAAGCGGTTGCCGGTGTGCTGCAGCAGCCAGCCGTCGTGGTGTTGGTGGCGCAGCGGTGCATCGGCCAAAGGCGCACCGGGGCGCATGGGGCCATCAAAGTCGTCGGCGTCAGGGGTGTTGAGCCTGGATGCCAGCAGGTGCGCGGGCACTGACAAGCGGCCCGAGTTGACCAGCGCGCGGGCAAACGGGTGTTCGCGCGCCAGGCCCAGCACCGCGTTGCGGAAGTCCTTGCTCACCTGGCTCTTGGGGGTGATGAAGTCGGTCGACCGCGTCGAGTTCATCAGGTTTTCATCCGCCGCCGCCACGCGCTCTTCGCTGTAGGTGTCCAGCAGTGCTTCAGGCGCCAGACCGTCAACCACGAGCTTGAGCTTCCAGGCCAGGTTGTCGGTGTCCTGGATGCCACTGTTGGCGCCGCGTGCGCCAAAGGGCGACACCTGGTGCGCCGCGTCACCGGCAAACAGCACGCGGCCGTGGCGAAACTTGTGCATGCGTCGGCATTGGAAGGTGTAGACGCTGACCCATTCGAGCTCAAATTCACGGTCAGGCCCCAGCATGGCGCGTATGCGTGGCAGCACGCGTTCGGGCAACTTTTCCAGTTCGGGGTCGGCGTCCCAGCCGAGCTGGAAGTCGATGCGCCAGACGTCGTCGGCCTCGCGGTGCAGCA
>CAZUKT010000370.1:0-5028 GCA_964620975.1 uncultured Rubrivivax sp.
CGCTGGGCCTGGTGCACCCGGACCACATCAAGCGCAATGCCGACGCGCAGCCCGGCGATGTGCTGGTGCTGGGCAAGCCGGTGGGCGTGGGCGTGATGTCGGCGGCGCTGAAGAAGGGCGAGCTGGGTGATGCGGGTTACGCGCAGATGATTGCCAACGCCACCAAGCTCAACACACCCGGGCCCGACCTGGCTGCGTTGCCCGGCGTGCACGCCATGACCGACATCACCGGCTTCGGCCTGGCCGGCCATGCGCTGGAAATGGCCCGTGGCGCGCACTGTGATCTGCAGCTTGACTGGGCGGCCGTGCCACTGCTGGCCGGTGTGCGTGACCTGGTGGGCCGGGGTTTTGTCACTGGCGCATCGGGCCGCAACTGGGCCGGGTATGGCGCCGACGTGGTGCTGCCGCAAGGCTTTGCCGCTGAAGACCAGGCCTTGTTGTCAGACCCGCAAACCAGCGGCGGCCTGCTGGTGGCCTGTGCGCCGGCCGCGCTGGACGCGGTGCTGGCGGTCTTCCACCGCCACGGTTTCGAGCAGGCGGCGGTGGTGGGCCAGATGGCCGCCACCCGTGGCAAGCCGCAGTTGGTGGTGCGCTGAGCCCGGCCTGACCACAGGCGGCAATAGCAGGGCCGGCACCGCCGGTGGCACGGGCCCCGGCTCAGGGCCCCGCCGTGGGCAGCGTCACCGCCGCCTCCAAGCCACCCTGCGGCCGGTTGTGCAGAACCACATCACCGCCGTGGGTGCGCAAGATGTTGCGCGCGATGCCCAGCCCCAGCCCGGTGCCGCCGGTGGCGCGGCTGCGTGAGGCTTCGAGCCGGTAGAACGGGTCGAACACGCGATCCAGTTCCGCCTGCGGGATGCCGGGGCCGGTGTCCTGGATGCGCAGGGTCAGTTGCCCTGGCGTGTGTTGCACCACCACGCTGGCCTGGCCGCCGTAAAGCACAGCGTTGTCCACCAAGTTGGCCAGCGCGCGCTTGAGCAAATGCGCCACGCCCATCACTGGCGGGCCGGGCTGGCCTTGCACTTCAACCTGCCGGCCCATGGCCTGGTTGTCGGCCTGCAAGGTGCCTAGCAGCGCGGCCATGTCCACCGGCGCACGGGCTTCGTTGCCACCCAGGCCACGCATGAAGTCCAGCGTGTGGGTGACCATGGTTTCCATTTCCTTCAGGTCACTTTCAAAGCGCAGGCGTTGTTCGTCGTCGTCCATCAGGTCGGCGCGAAGGCGCATGCGCGTGAGTGGCGTCTTCAGGTCGTGCGACAAGGCCGTGAGCACCCGCGTGCGGTCGTTGATGAAGGCCAGCAAGCGTTGCTGCATGGTGTTGAAGGCCTGTGCGGCCTGCTGCACTTCACGCGGGCCGTCTTCGGGCAGGGGCGGGCGGTTCAGGTCCTGGCCCAGGGCCAACGCGGCGGCGGTCAGGTCCTGCAGCGGGCGCACCACCCAGCGCACCGCAATGAAGGACAGCACCAGCACCGTGGCCAGCAACACGGCCAGGCTCAGCGCCACACGCAGCGGCAGGGCTTGGGGTGCTTCGGGCAGCGAGGTGCCAAAACCGGCCCAGCTGCCGTCCTGGAGCTGCACCTCGATCTGCATCATGTAGGCGGCAGCGCCTGGCGCCGCACCGCCGCCAGCGCCACGGCCCATCATGCCGCCGCCACCACCGCCGGGCCCCATGCCGCCGCCCGCCATGCCACCCGGGCCGCGCATGCGGCCTTCGTGCATGGCGGGTGTGCCCACGCTGCTGGCCGGGGCCGCAAAGCCTTCGCGTTCTTGCAGCCGCACCTGGCGGGTCTCACCCACGGCCAGGTGCAGGCGCTGGGCAAACATCTGCGCGTGCCAGCCACTGGCGGCTGTGTCGGGCAGCATGGCCGCGGCGTGCAGGCTCAGCACCAGCGGCGGCGTCTGAAACAGCGCGCGCACACGCTGCCGTTCGGCGTCTCCCAGGCCGTCCAGCAACTGCACCACATCGGCAATGCGCTGCGCCGGCTGCATGCCAAAGCTGCCGCTCACCAGCCGCCCGCGCTCGGCTGCGTTGATGGCCGCGCTGAGCAACTGCGCCACCAGCAGCCCACCCGCCAGCACCAGCAGCAGGCGGCCAAACAGCGAGCGCGGAAGCAAGCGCGGCAGCAAGCGCCGCAGCAAGCTCTTCCAGCGCGATGCAGTCGCCATCAGCCGCTGTCCTTTTGCACCTACGCCGCCAGCACATAACCTTCACCACGCACGGTCTTGATGAGTTGCGGGCTGCGTGAATCGTCACCCAGCCGGTGGCGCAGGCGGCTCACCTGCACGTCAATGGCGCGGTCCAGTGGGTCGGCCTCGCGGCCCTGGCTCAGGTCCAGCAACTGGTCGCGGTCGAGCACGCGGTTGGGGTGGTCCAGAAACACGCGCAGCAGCTTGTATTCGGCGCCACCAATGGCGGTGGCCGTGCCGCCCGGCGTGATCAGTTCGCGTTGCGTGGTGTCCAGTGTCCAGCCCGCAAAGCGGATCAGGTGTTGATCCTGCGGCTGCATGTTGGGCGGCAGGCTGCGGGTGCGGCGCAGGATGACCTTGATGCGCGCCAGCAGCTCACGCGCGCTGAAGGGCTTGGGCAGGTAGTCGTCGGCGCCCATTTCCAGGCCCACGATGCGATCGGTTTCATCGCCGCGCGCGGTGAGCATGACCACCGGCATGTCGGATTTGGCGCGCAGGTTTCTGCACAGGGTCAGGCCGTCGTCACCGGGCAGCATGAGGTCCAGCACCACCAGGTCAAAGCTGCCCCGCTCCAGCGCCTGCCACATGGCGCGGCCGTCGGCCACGGCGGTGGCACGCAGGCCGTTTTTCTCAAGGTACCGCGTCAACAGGGTGCGGATCTCGGTGTCGTCGTCTACGATGAGGATGTGGTCGGGTTTGTCCATGTCTTGTCACCTGAGCCTATTGCATGCCAGGCGGTGTCTGCGGGGGCCGCAGAAAAGTAACACAGCATGTCAAGCCGGCGGCTTGAGACATGGCGCGACAAAAAGCCCATGCCCATGACACAGCGCGCTTACATGCCGGCGCTGCAATGGGAACCGTTGCGAAGGCCTTCTTGGCAACCCCGGCCGCAGGGCACACCAGCCCCGCCGGGCCGCCTGAACAAACCCCCAAGGAATCCATCATGAAGTCCACCACCAAGATCGCTGCCGTCGCATTGGCCGCGTTGTCATTTGCCGCCGCCAACGTGGTGTTGGCGCACCCCGGCATGGGCCAAGGCATGGGCATGCAGCAAGGCATGCACCAGGGCATGGGCCCCGGCATGCAGCACGGCATGCAGCACGGCATGGGCCCGGGCGTGCAAGGCGGCGCGCAGCGCGGCATGAAGGGCGGCATGCACGGCCCGGAAACGGCCGCTGCCACCGCCACCCGCCTTGCCGACGTGAAGGGCGCGCTCAAGATCACGCCCGCACAGGACACCGCCTGGGCCGCCTACACCACCGTGATGCAGGCCCAGGCCACGGCGCGCGACACCCTGCGTGCCGACATGCAGGCCAAGATGCACGACCCCAAGACCACAGACGCCGAGCGCACTGCGCAACGCGACAACATGGGCAAGCTGCATGACCAGCACCTGGCTGACCGCACCGCGGCGCTGACCGCCTTGCAGGCCGTGCTGACGCCCGAGCAGCGCGCCATTGCCGACCAGCAACTCACCGCCACCCGTGGCCACCGCATGGCTGCACGCGGCGCGGCCAAGTAAAGCAGCGCAGCCACCCGGGCACACACCATGACCATGATCCGCGGCGAGTCCATCGCCAAGAACTACAAGGTGGGCGACATGGAAGTGCCCGCGTTGAAAGACGTGAGCTTTGCCATCGAAGCCGGCGCCTTTGCCGCCTTTGTGGGCCCGTCGGGTAGCGGCAAGTCCACGCTGCTGAATCTGGTGGGCTGCCTTGACCGCCCCAGCGCCGGGTTGTTGACGGTGCTGGGCACCGACGTGGCGCGCTTGTCGCGCAACGCCGCCGCCGCCTTCAGGGGCGAGCACCTAGGCTTCATCTTCCAGGACTTCAACCTGGTGCCCGTGCTCAGCGCCTATGAAAACGTGGAATACCCGCTGCTCATGGTGCGCGGCTGGCCCGAAGCGCAACGGCGCGAACGCGTCAACCGCGTGCTGGCTGCCGTGGGCATGGCCGACCAGGCCCACAAGCGGCCCGACCAGTTGTCTGGCGGACAGCAGCAGCGTGTGGCCGTGGCGCGTGCGCTGGTGGGTGAACCCAAGCTGGTGCTGGCCGACGAGCCCACCGCCAACCTGGACCACGACACCGCCTACCGCATCCTGGGCCTGATGAAGCAGATGCGCGACCAGTTCGGTACCACCTTCGTCTTTTCCACCCACGACCCCAAGATCATGGCCGAAGCCGAGATCACCTTCACGCTGGAAGACGGCCGCATCGCGCAGACCCAGCGCACCGCCGCTGTTGAAGGAGCGCACACATGATCGCCACCCTGAAGCTGGCCGGGCGCAACCTGCTGCGTTACCGCCGCCGCACGCTGCTGACGGCGCTGCTCATCACCATCGGCGTGGTGTCCATGCTGCTGTTTGTGGCCGCGGCGGGTTCGTTCAAGCAAGTCATCGTGGGCCAGATCACCGACAGCATGCTGGGCCATCTGCAGGTGCACCGGCGCGGCTACATCGCATCCATAGACAACCTGCCGCTCAACCTGAACCTGCCGCCGCCGCTGCTGGCCAAGGTGGACGCGGCGTTGAAGGCCGAACCCCAGGTGCAGGCCTATTCGGTGCGCCTGAAGCTGGGCGCCATGTTCAGCAACTACGCTGAAAGCACCAGCATCCGGCTCAACGGCATCGACCCCGTGGCCGAAGACGCCACCACGCCCGGGCTGCGCACGCGCATCGTGGAAGGCGACAAGACCGGGGACCTGGTCAAGCCCGGCGAAGTGATGATCCCTGACCTGCTGGCGCGTGGCATGAAGGTCAAGGTGGGCGACACCGTGGTGCTTGTGGCCACCAACAAACGGGGCTCGGTCAACGGCAAGAACTTCACCGTGCGCGCCGTGCTG
>CAZUKT010000371.1:0-4991 GCA_964620975.1 uncultured Rubrivivax sp.
CGGGCGTGGCCAGACACAGCGTGGCCAGTGCCGCCGCCGCGATCTCCACCGCTACGGCCACTGCCACTGCCACTGACACCGGCACATCCTTCGCAATTGCTCTGACCATCTTGCGTTTTTACACCGGCGAGCCTGGGCAGCCGGCCGGGAGCCTGCCCGGGCTCGCCTAAGATGCGGCGATGCACCACGCCCCCGAGGCAACCCGGCCCCACCCCCCTGCCCCCCACCCTGAGCCCCGGCAAACTGCCGGCATGGCGCTGGCCACCGCAAGAGTCTGGGCCACCGCAGGGGTGCTGATGTGGGCGGGCGCTGCCAACCTGCACGCAGCAGCCCCAGCGGCGCCCAAACAGACCGGCGCGCTGGCCACATCGACACCTGGCGTGCGCCCGGCCGAAGCCAAGCCTGCCATTGCGGCGAACGCAGCCAACGCGGCCACTGCAGCAAGCGCGCCGGCGGCCGAAGCCCCGCTCACCGGCGCTGGCCAGCGCATCTATGAACGCACGCGCCCGCTGCTGCTGCAGGTGCGCACGCTGCTCAAGACGCAGGACAGCCAGTCCTCGGTGGGATCGGGCTTTTTGGTGGACGCGAGCGGCCTGCTCGTCACCAACTACCACGTCGTCAGCCAGTACGCGCTGCAGCCCAGCCGCCACCGGCTGGTGTACGCCACCGTGGACGGCAAACAGGGCGCGCTGCAACTGCTGGCCTTTGACGTGGTGCACGACCTGGCCTTGCTCAAGCCGGTAGACCCGGCGCCGCTGGCCGGCCTCGGTGCCGTGCCACTGCGGCCCGAAAACGACCCGCTGCCACGCGGCGCCCGCATCTTTTCCATGGGCAACCCGCTGGACGTGGGCTTTGCGGTGGCCGAAGGCAGCTACAACGGGCCGGTGGAACGCAGTTTCCTGGCCACGCTGTTTTTTGGTGGCTCGCTCAGTGCGGGCATGAGCGGTGGCCCGGCGCTGGACGAACAAGGCCGGCTCATCGGCGTCAACGTGGCGGCGCGGCGCGACGGCGAACAGGTCAGCTTCCTGGTGCCCGCCGACCCGGTGCGTGCGCTCATCGCGCGGGGCCGCACCGGCCAGCCCGTGGTGGCACCTGCGTGGCCCGAAATCACGCGCCAGTTGCTGGTGCACGAAGCCTCGCTCACGCAGGGCTTTGTGGCCCAGCCCTGGCGCAGCGCGGGCCACCCGCAGTACGTGATTCCGGTGCCACAGGAAACCTGGATGCGCTGCTGGGGCCGTGGCTCGCCGCAGGCCACACGCGGCTTGCAGTTTGAGCGCTCCGACTGCGAAATGGACAGCCGCATCTTTGTCAGCGGCCCGCTGCTCACTGGCTTCTTGACGGTGCGCCATGAGGCCTACGACGGCAGCAAGCTCGGTGCCTTGCGCTTTGCCGAGCGCTACACGTCCAGCTTCCGCAATGAATTCATGGGCGCCGACGACCGCCACCGCACCGCCGCGCGTTGCGTGGAACGCAGCGTGTTTGGCGCCGCCGCCAACGCCGCCAGCCCAAAAGCCCCGGCCCTGCCCCTGAAGGCCGTGATCTGCCTGCGCGCCTACAAAAAGCTTGAAGGCCTGCACGACCTGACCGTGATGGTGGCCACGCTGGACGGCCACACCGTGGGCGTGCAGGGCCGCCTCGACGCCCACGGCGTGAGCCTGGCCAGCGCGCAACGCCTGGCGCAGCATTACCTTGACGGCTTTGCATGGACCGCCACCAACACACCCCCAGCCAGCGCCTCGCGCTGATCGAATGCCTTGAACGCGACGGGCGCAGCGCCCGCGTGCGCGACGTGTGGCAGTGGCCGCTGACCATAGGCCGCGCCATCGACAACGACCTGGTGCTGGACGACCCCTTCGTGGCCCCGCATCACGCCCGGCTTGAACTGGCCGACGACGGCAGCCTGCGCCTGCAGGTGCTGCACACCCAAAACGGCGTGCAATTGGGGGGGCGGCGCCATGCCCAAGGCGCGGCCCTGCCGGTGCCGGCCGGCGGCAGCCTGCTGCAGGTGGGCGGCATCACGCTGCGCCTGCGCCTGCCGGGTGAAATGTTGGCCGCCGAGCAGCCGCTGCCCGTGGCCACCGGCCTGCAACGCTGGCTGCCACTGGCGGCCGGGGCGTTGGTGCTGGCGCAGACGACGGCCGAACACTGGCTGGGCCTGGACCCTGGCGCCGGCACCTCGGCCTGGCTGCCACAACTGGTGGGCGTGGCCGGTGCGCTGGCGGGCTGGGCGGGGCTGTGGGCGCTGATGTCCAAACTCTTCCAGCATCGGTTTGACTTCAACGCCCACTTGCGCATTCTCTTGCCCTGGTTGCTGGCCACCATGGTGGTGGCGCAAGTGCTGCCGGGGCTGGCCGCAGCGCTGGACTGGCCCTGGCTTTGGCACCTGTCGGGGCCGGCGCAGGTGGTCTTGGGCACGCTGCTGGTGCGTGCCCACCTGATGCACGTGCTGCCCAGCCACCGGCGTGCCGTGAGTGCGGCCGTGGCCGCCGCGCTGCTGACGGGCAGCGCCATCACCCTGACCGCCACCCACCGCGCCACCGACAGCTTCAGCCGTGCCCCTTACATGAGCACGCTGCCGATGCCGGCCCTGCACTGGGCCACACCCGTGGCTTCAACCACGCTGGTGCAGGCCATGGCACCGCTGGCCCAGCAACTGGCGCAGCGGGTGCAAAAGGCGCAGCAGGAAGAAGCCGAAAAGGGCAGCGAAGACAGCGGCGATTGAAGCCCGCGCCCGCGAGCCGGCAGTAGCTCACGCATGCCCGCGCCGAGCGTGGGGCAAGGCTTGCCGCGTGCCTTGCCCGCCGCCATCATGACCACCGCATGAAACCCCCGCTGTTGATCGGCCTGTCGACCCGCATCTACGCCCCCGGCTCGGCCGGGGTGGACCTGCCCGGTGTGTGGACCAAGACGCTGCACTACCTGGAGCAATCGGCCGCGCACTGGGTCATGTCGGGCGGTGCGCTGGCGGTGATGGTGCCGCCGCCCCAGGGTGCCTGCCCTGCGGCGCCCGACCGCATAGATCTGCACCACTACGCGCAGGCGCTGGACGGCCTGGTGCTGCAGGGCGGCAACGACGTGGCCCCCGCCCACTACGGCGAAGACCCGCTGCACCCCGACTGGCACGGCGACCCCGTGCGTGACCTGTACGAGATGGCGCTGATCCGCGCCTTTGTGGCAGCCGGCAAGCCGGTGTTTGGCATTTGCCGAGGGCTGCAACTCCTGAACGTGTGTTTTGGCGGCACGCTGCTGCAAGACATTGGCACGCAGCGGCCGCAGGCGCTGGACCACCGCGTGGCGCACATGTACGAGCAGCACTTTCACGAGGTTGAATTCGTGCCCGGCACACGGCTGGCGGGCCTGTACCCCGGCATGCAGCGGGCCACCACCAACAGCATCCACCACCAGGGCATCAAGGACCTGGCACCGGGTTTTGTGGCCGAAGCCCATTGCCCCGAAGACGGCATGGTGGAAGCGGTGCGCCGCAGCGGCCCGGGTTTTGTGGCGGGCGTGCAATGGCACCCTGAATTCCACCTTGCCGACGACCCCAGCACGCTGGACGACTCACCCATGCTGCACGACTTCTTGCAGGCCGCAGCCGCCGTGCGCGACGCCAGCGCCCGGCGCTGAAACGGCCGCCGCGCGCGGTGCTATTGCGGCGCCGTGGCCACCCTTGGCCGCCACGGCGTGCGCCTGATGGCGATCCCTTGAAAGCGCTGCCGAAGCCCTTGCAGCCCGGAGCGCTGTCAGGCCAAAGCAGGCTTGTGGTGGTGACAATGGCCGCCAACCATGCCCCCCCAACGCACCCGATGACGCCTGCCTTGAAGCCTGTCCGGCCGCTGGTGCGGGCCTGCGCACTGCTGCTGTGCGCGGCCGTGGCCCTGTGGTGCGCGCAGCCGGCCAAGGCGCAACCCGCTGCCGGCCGTGCCGCGCTGCGCATTGCCACCGCCTTTGACCCGCAGACGCTGGACCCCCACGCCATAGCGCTGCTGTACCAGAGCCGCGTGGTGTTCCAGATTTACGACTCGCTCGTGGGCCGCGACGAAAAGTTCGTCATTGAACCCGCGCTGGCCGTGGCTTGGCAGATGCACTCGGCCACCACCTGGCGCTTCAGGCTGCGCAGCGGCGTCAGCTTTCACGACGGCAGCACATTCACCGCCGACGACGCCGTGTTTTCACTTGAACGCGCACTGGCCGCGCCTTCGCAGCGTGCTTTTCAGCTCAAGGGCGTGACCGGCGTGCGCAAGCTGGACGCGCTGAACATTGAAGTGCAGCTTGAAGCGCCCGACGCCGTGCTGCCAGAAAAACTGCAATACGTGGCCATGATGAGCAAGGCCTGGGCCGACAAATACGGCGTGGCCAAGGTGCAGGACTACAACGCCAAACAAGAAACCTTTGCCGTGCGCAACGCCAACGGCACCGGCCCCATGCGTCTGGAACGTTATGAGCCCGACGTGCGCACCACACTCAAGCGCCATGCCGCCTGGTGGGGCTGGGCTGACACGCGCAGCGGCAACCTGGAGCAGGTCAGCTTTGTCACCATCAAGTCCGACGCCACGCGCCTGGCCGCGCTGGCCTCGGGCGAGGTGGACCTGGTGCTCGACCCACCCTACCAGGACATCTTGCGCCTGAAGGCCGACCCGCGTTTCACGCTGCAGCAAACCCCTGACATCGGCCAGCAGTACCTGGCCTTTGACCAGGCCCGCGCCGAGCTGCAAGACAGTGACGTGAAAGGCCGCAACCCCTTCAAGGACCTGCGGGTGCGCAAGGCCGTGTACCAGGCCATCAACGTGCCGCTGATCATCGACAAGGTGCTGCGCGGCCAGGCCGTGCCCACTGGCGCCTTTCTCAGCCCGCTGGTGGACGGCTCACCGGCCGAACTGGACCAACGCCTGCCCTATGACCCGGCGCGCTCGCGCCAGTTGCTGGGCGAGGCCGGTTACCCCAACGGCTTTGCCGTCACGCTGGACTGCGTGAACGTGGCCTGGCGCGAG
>CAZUKT010000372.1:0-4955 GCA_964620975.1 uncultured Rubrivivax sp.
CGACTGGATGTGGCCGGTGTCGGGTGCCAGGTTCACGCCAACGATCTTGCCTTCGAGGCGCTGGACGCCAAAGCCTTCGCTGAAGCGGCGCAGAAACTGCGCGTACAGGCTCGCGTCCAGATGAAAGGCGTAGTTCATGCCGCCATGCGGCAGGTGGGCAAAGCGGCTTTGTTCGGCGGCCTTGAGCTCCAGGCAGTAGTCGCCGTAGTCACCGGCCAGTTGCCGCTGGCGGCCCTTCAACCAGAAGTGCTGAAAGCCAGCCGTCCAGTGGTCTTTGCCCGTGAGCCCGAAGGAGTGGATGTAGTCCTGCCCCAGGTCGCGCCAACCTTCAAAGCGGATGCCCAGCTTGAAGGTGGCGTTGGTGGCGGCCATGAATTCCTGCTCGTTCAGTTCGAGCAACTGGTGAAAGGTCAACAGCGTGGGGATGGTGGCCTCGCCCACGCCAATGATGCCGATCTCGTCGGACTCGATCAAGCGGATGTCCAGGGCCTTGCCCAGCACCTTGGACATGCAGGCGGCCACCATCCAGCCGGCCGTGCCGCCACCGGCAATGACGACGCGGCGGATGCGGGCGTGGCCGGCTTCGGCGGGGGGGGTGTTGATCGGGTCCATGGGGCCTCAGCGGTTCAGTTTGCGCAGCAGCTGCGCGCGCAGCACGCGCGCGGCGTTGGATTCAAGGGGCGCCAGCACGCCACGGGCCTGCAGCGGGATGTGCGCTGCGGTGTCCTCGGTGGCATCGAAGACGTAGTGGCCAAAGATCTGCGCCCAGGCCTGGCGCTGAGCCGGCGGCAGGTCGCGCACGCTCAGCAGGGTGTGCATCAGGGCGTTCATGGGGCTGTCCATGAAGGCGGGCGTGCCACGCCACCAGTAGTCGATGAGCACATTCAACGGCTCCAGTGGTTCAACCTGGTGCCACCACAGGCTGGGGATGTAAAGCGCATCCCCCGGGCCCAGTTCGGCGATCTGCGCGTGCGCCAGGGCCGCAGCGGCGCGCGGAAACCGCGCCAGGTCGGGCGCGCTGAAGTCCACCAGGCTGATGGCCTGGCCGGCAGGCGTCAGGTCCAGCGGGCCGATGTAGAGGTTGCCGATCTGGCTGGGTGGAAACAGCGTGAAGCGCCTGCGCCCCACAGCCACGCAGGCCAGGTTGTCGGGCAGGTCATGGTGCGTGGCAATGCGCGTGCGGTTGCCCAGCCACAGGCTCATCAGCGCGTCGTGTGGCGCCAGGTCCACGTCATTGGCGGCACGAAGACCCGGCAGGCAGGTGTCCACCGTGGTAGAGCCCACATAAAGTGCTGGCGGCGCCGGGCTGGGCACCTGCTGCAGCAACTGCTGCAACACCGCGTCAAGGCGCAGGCGCAGGCGCTGAAAGTTGAAGCCGGTGAAGTCGTCGTTGTAGAAGAAGCGGCCGCCGGCGGCGGGCGCTGCCAGCCATGCGTCCACCGTGGCCCCACGGTAGAACGCTTGCAGGTAGTCACCGGCGGCCTGGGCCGATTGCAAGCCCGCCTGCACCAGCGGCCAGTGCGCCACCAGGCCACGCAAGAGCACGGGCTGCGTGCCGTCGGCCAAGGCCGCAGCCAAGGCCTGCGGGCTGGCTGCGGTGACGACGCGCAAGGTCTCAGCCACCACCGGCCCGGCGTAGGTTCTGGCGCTCGATGAGCGTGCGGAAATTCGACAACGAAGCCAGCACCATGTAGATGTCTTGCAGGTGGCCGCTGGCGTGCAGCGCGGTCAGCGCATCGCCTTGCAGTGCAGCGAGGCGCTCTTCGTGCAGTGTGTAGAAACCCGCCAGCCGGCCTTGCGAACCGTCGGCGCCGTCCACGTCCAGCACAAAGGATTCCAGCAGGTCGTTTTGCAGCAGCGCGGCCACGAAGGCGGGTGTGGCCTGCAGGCCGTGGTGCAGGGCCAGCAGCACCGAGTTCATGTGTTCCAGGGTTTCGGTGCTGCCGCCGTGCGGCAAAAACAGCGGCTCGCCCTGGGTGCGGCTCAGGCGCGGCGAGTCCATGTCCACGTGGACCATGAGTTCGTCGCCGTCCTGGCCGATGTAGAAGGGGCCGCGTTCAATGGCCAGCGGCAGCACGGTGGCGTCCCAGCCCTGCGTGCCAAGGAACAGGTTCTGCCCCTCTTGCAGGCCCAGCAGGGCCACAGGGTGGAAGGTGGTGCCGTCGGCTGACTTCTGGAACACGATGCGGTAGTGGGCCTGCAGTTCGCGAAATTCACCCGGAAAGGTGTGCGCCAGCATGACGTCGTCGCCATAGGCGGCGCTGGATGTGGGCGATGAGTTGGCGGTGGCCCGGCAGCGCAGGTGCCATGCGGGCAGCCAGTGCTGCGGCCTCGCGGAAGCAGGCTTGCGCCAACGCGGGGTCTTCAGGCCGCCGTGTGCTGGGTGCATTGGGCTGCCAGCCCATGCCGTACAACACGTACTGGTAGCTGGCCGACGGAAAGACCTCTTCAATGCGTGGCAGGTCAAATCGAGACGGTGGCCGGTGTTGCCACAGTTGCAGCAGTTCGCGCAGCCGCTCGGGCACCGATTCGGCGCGCACGTGGTCGCGCCAGTAGTCGGAATCTGTGCGCCGCGTCAGCACGTAGTGCAGCTTGAGGAAGTCGACCACACGCTCCCAGCGGTACAAAAATGTCTCGTTGAATCCGCGCGCCACGATGTCCATGGCGCTGCGGGTGGCAGGCATCTGCGCGCTCAACATGGAGGCCGACAATTCCACCAGCGCCAGCGCCGACGCTTCCAGGGGCTCGATGAAACCCGACGACAGTCCGATGCCCACGCAGTTGCGGTGCCAGAACTTGGCGCGGTAGCCGGGCTCAAAGCGCAGCCGGCGCGCCGCAGTCAGACCGGTGGCAGCTCCCGTGTGCTGCAGGTGGCGGTGCAAGGCGGACTCGGCCTCGTCGTCTGAACAGTGCGCGCTGGAATACACGTGGCCGACGCCGCGCCGTGTAGGCAGGCCAATGTCCCAGACCCACCCGTTTGTCTGCGCCGTGTCCACTGTTTGCGACGCGATGGGGCTGTCGGCCTGCGGATACGGCACCTGCAGGGCCAGGGCCCTGTCGTTGAACAGCACGTGCCGTTGCGACACCAGCGGTACGGCAAAGTGGCCACCCAGCAGCAATGACGGCATGCCGGTGCAGTCCACAAAGAGGTCACCCGCCACCGTGCCGTGCCCGCGGGTCTGCAGCGACGCAATGTCGCCATTGGCATGGCTGTGCACGGCCACCACTTCGTCTTGCACATGCCGCACGCCCATTTTGGCTGTGCAGTGGTCGCGCAGCAGCAGCCCAAACTTGCCGGCGTCGAAGTGGTAGCCATAGTTGGCCACGGCGGCAAATTCAGGCGTGCCGGGCTGCTTGGGCGCCAGGCCGAGTGTGCACAGGTGGGGCTGGAAGCTCACCAGTTCGGCAAACGGCACCTGGGCATGGTGGGCCTGCCAGGTGGCCACCAGATCGGCCTCGGTGTAGCCCTGGGGCAGCACAAAGGGGTGGTGGTAGTGGTCGGCGGCGCTGCCGTCCACCCAGCCGTTGAAGCGTGACCCTTGTTTGAAGCAGGCGTCGGCCCCGCGCACCAAGTCGGTCTCGCTCAGGCCCACCTTGCGCAGGGTGTCGCGCATGCTGGGCCAGGTGCCTTCACCCACGCCGATGGGCGCAATGCCCGGTGCTTCCAGCAGGGTGACTTGCAGCCCACCGGCCGAGCCCGCCAGGTGTTCGGCGGCCAGCACGGCCGCTACCAGCCACCCGGCAGAGCCGCCACCCAGTATCACCACATGCCTGACAGCGCCATCCACCTGTGTTCTCCTGCCGACGCAAGGCCTGTGGCCCGCGCCGACATGATGACGCAGGCCGTCAGGGCATCAGAACTTGTACCGGGCCCCCACCATGTAACGCGGCCCGGTCTGCTCGGCGATGAACACCTGCTCCTGCGTGCGCCCGTGCAGCCGCTTGGTGCTGTCGGTGAGGTTGATGACCTCGGCTTGCAGGCTCAGGTTTGGCGTCATCTGGTAGCCCACGTTCACGTCCACCTGGCCGTAGGCCTGCGTGTAGATGGGGCTGTTGCCCGCCCCGTCGGTGCGCGCGGTCAGGAACTTGTCACGCCAGTTGTAGGCCACGCGGATGTTCCAGGTGTTGTTCTCGTAGAAGCCCACCAGGTTGGCAGAGTCGCTCAGGCCTTCGATCGCAAACTGCTCACCACGGCTTTTGTTGTCGTACTTGATGGGCGACTTGGCCAGGGTGTAGTTGGCCGCCACACCAAAGCCGGTGTTGCCCAACATGTGCTGCACGTTGAATTCCACGCCGTTGAGGCTGGCTGAGCGCTGGTTGGCCTGCGTGGTGATCCTGAAGTTGGCCACGGGGTCGCTGGCTTGGCCGGCGATGCTGCCGGTGGCGTTGCCATTGGCATCGACACCCGTCTTCGTCACACCGTTGCGCCCGTCGTAGGTGTTGAGGATGTAGTTGCGGATGCAGGTCAGGTCAGCGGCCGTGCAGCCGTTGGTCACCGCTTCCTTGAACAGCGTGCCGTTGGCAGGCGTGTTCAGGTTGAAGGGCGTGCCGTTGGTGGTGCCAAAGCCGATGTAGTTGTCGATGCGCTTGTTGAACAGGCCCACCGCCGCATAGCTGCCCTTGGCGTAGTAGTACTCGAACGACAGGTCGAAGTTCTTTGACTTCAGCGGCTTGAGTGCCGGGTTGCCCTGGGCACCCGTGCCACCATCGATGCGCACCAACTGGTTGATCGTCTGCCCGCCCTGGATGGCGTCCCAGCGCGGCCGGCCGATGGTTTCCCCGTAGCTGGCGCGCAGTTTCATGTCCTTGCTCAATGCCACGTCGTAGTCCACGCTGGGCAGCACATAGTTGTAGGTGCCTGTGAGCGTGGTGATCCCGGGGGCGCCAAAGGCCACCGAGAACTCGTTGTTGGCCACCCACGTGATGCCGGTGGCTGTGGGCACCAGCGCCATGGA
>CAZUKT010000373.1:0-4952 GCA_964620975.1 uncultured Rubrivivax sp.
GGCGTTGCATGGACGGGCGGGTGCGCATGGCAAGGAATCCTGCGTTTTGGGGGCCCCATCGGCCCGAAGAAAGCCGATGTGGTCTTGATTTGAACTGACAAGTCACAAAGAGACCGATTGGTAATTGCCGCGAGTATCGCCCAAATGAAACCGGCCGCATAGACCATGAGGGCAGTGGGGCGCACCCACAGACTGGCTGCGGGCAGGGTTGCGGTGTCTGGGTCAAATTTGCACAAAGTGGCAGCCAATGCACGAAAGCCAAGCTTTTGCGCGACTTTGTCCAGGACACTCTGTCCATGCTCACCCCCCAGAAGCCAAGGCATGAACGACCGGCCACGAATTGACGCCATCACCTTGCCCATCGCCGCCGTCGAGCGCGACACCGGGTTGAGCAAGGACACGCTGCGGGTGTGGGAGCGCCGCTACGGGTTTCCAGCCCCGCTGCGGGGGGGTGAAGGCGGCGGCAGTGGCGAGCGTGCCTACACGCTGCTTGAAGTGGAAAAGCTGCGCCTCGTCAAGCGCCTCATGGACGCTGGCCACCGGCCGGGGCGCATCGTGGCGCTGCCGCTGGCGCAGTTGCAGGCCCTGAGCGAGCAGGCAGCGCAGGCCGTGCCGCCCCGCACCGAGGCCGTGGCGCCGGCGCTGAGCGCGCCCGATGTGGCGTCACATCTGGCGCTGATCCGCAGCCACGATGTCGTGCAATTGCGTGCCACGTTGGCGCATTTGCTGGCGCGTTTGGGCGTGGCCCGATTTGTGCACGAAGTGGTGGCCCCGCTCAGCGCCGCCGTGGGCGATGCCTGGATGCGCGGGCGCATGGAAATCTTTGAAGAACATCTGTACACCGAGACCGTGCAGGTGCTGCTGCGCCAGGCGCTGGCCTGCATCCCCGCCACGCCGGCTTCAGGGGCGGCAATGCCCCGCGTGCTGCTGACCACCTTCCCCGGAGAGCCGCATGGGCTGGGCTTGCTCATGGCCGAAGCCGTGCTGGCGCTGGAGGGCGCGGTGTGTGTGAGTCTGGGTGTGCAGACGCCGCTGTGGGACATCACGCTGGCGGCCGCCGCTTACCGCGCCGACATCGTGGTGCTTGGCTTCACCGCCTGCCCGCAGCCCAACCAGGTGGTGGACGGCCTGACCGAACTGCGCAGCAAGCTGCCACCGGCCGTGGCACTGTGGGTGGGTGGCAGCGCACCCGTGCTGCACCGGCGCCGTGTGCCGGGCGTGGAGCCCTTGTCCAACCTGTTGCAGTTGCCCGACGCGCTGCGCCGCTGGCGCGAAGGGCACTGAACGCGACTGGGCGCTTGCCGCTTCAGCCGCCAGCGCCAGCGGCGGCCTCGGTGTCGCGCTTGCGGTCGGCGTTGACACGTTGCACAGACGGCCTGGTGGCCAGCAGCTTCAGGTGCGCCTTCCAGTCGATGCCGGCGGCGGCGATCATGTCTTCGCCCAACACCGCTTTGGTGGCCATGGCCACCGCAGGCAGTGTGGCGAATGCCGAGACGTCGGCCAGCGTGAAGGCGTCGCCCGCCACGTAGGGCGAAAAACGCGCCAGGCGCTGGAATGCCGGCACGTTTTTGGCCAGCTGTTTCTTCACGCGCGCCTGCGTCGACTCGCTCACCGTGCCGCCAAAAAAGGCCTGGGCATACAGGTCTCGGCCGACGAGCTCGATGTACAGCTCCATGAAGGCGCACAGCTCACGCACCTTGGCGGCGGCCAATGCATCGGCAGGCACCAGCGCCGGTGTCGGGAAGCGCGCTTCGAGGTAGTCCACGATGACCTGGCTTTCGCACAGCGTCTGCCCGCCCACCCGGATGAACGGGATCTTGCCCAGCGGCGTGGCATTGAGCACGGCGTCGTCGGTGGACCGGGTGCGCTGAATCTCTTCTGTAAAAGGCGCGCCCTTTTCCAGCAGCACCAGTTTGACCTTGTTGTAGTAGTTGGACACGGACATGCCGCACAGCGTGATCATCAACGGGCTCCTCGGGGCTGGGGGTGGCGCACAAGTCTGGCGAAAAAAATACCGCTGGGTGCCACGATAGCCCAGGGCGGCGCGCACGGCTGTTGCCGCCGCGACAGCCGCCGTCATTGTTCAAGGGGACGAGCCGGGGCCGTCACCCCGACTCGCGGGTGGGATGGCGCTGGGCTTTGCGGCACCATCCACACCGTCCCGACGGGTGGGCTGGCCAACGGCAAACCCTGGGCAATGGCCGCTGGGGCGCCTGTAAAGTGCGGCGGCCCGGCGACCGAGCCGTGGTGCCCTGCTTGCACCGCAGCGGGCTTGGGCAGTGGGTGTGGTGTTGTGCAGTGTGCTCGGGAGGGCCGTGTTGCAGTTTTTAAAGAACCAGGGCGGGGACCATCCCGCCCGATCCAGGCTGTGCCTGGTCACAAGTGCCCTGCTGCTGCAGGTGCTGTGTTGGCAGGCCGGCATCGCTGCGGCCCAGGCACCAACCAACGCCTCCGCGCCGCTGGCGGCGGCAGCCACCACGGCAGCCCCGCCAGCCGCAGCCGCCGAGACATTGCAGGTGCAGTCGTTTCAGGTGCTGGGCAACACGCTGCTGCCGGCCGACGCCATACAAACGCGCCTGCTGCCCTTCAAAGGCACGGCCACGCTGCAGCAACTGCGTGACGCCGCCGCCGCCGTGCAAGAGCTTTACCGCCATGCCGGCTACGGCGGTGTGGTGGCCTTTGTGCCCGAGCAAAAGCCTGCGGCCGGCGTGGTGCAGATCCGCGTGGTTGAAGGCAAGCTGGAGCGTGTCGACATCACGGGCTTGCAGCAGTTCACGGCCGACAACGTGCTGGCCAGCCTGCCGGCGCTGGTGAAGGGCCAGACGCCCAACGTGCGCTTGATTGACGCGCAGATTCAGATCGCAAATGAAAGCCCCGCCAAGACCGTGCAGGTGCTGCTGCAGCCGGGCCAAGCGGTGGGCGGCGTGGCGGCCAAGCTCACGGTGGCCGAGCAGCCCGTGCAGCGCTTCAGCCTGCGTGCCGACAACACCGGTGGCACACCCGCCAAGCGCTGGCGCGCCGCGCTGGGCTGGCAACACGGCAACGTGCTAGGCCTGGACCACGTCTTCAGCGCCGAGTTGCAGACCGCGCCCCAAGACATCTCGGGCGTGGCCGTGGCCAGTGCCGCCTACCGCATGCCGTTTTACGCGCAGGCCATGGCGCTGGACCTGTACGGCGCGTTTTCCGACGTCAGCTCGGGCAAGACCAGCACCGCCGCCGGTGACTTGCAGTTCTCGGGCCGCGGCCACATTGCAGGGGCCCGGGGCACGATGTACCTGCCGCGCTGGGAAAACGTCGACCAACGTGTGGCGTTGGGCCTTGAGTCGCGTGACTACCTCAACGACTGCAGCATCAACGGCCTGCCCGACGGCGCGTGCGGCTCGGCCGGTGCCAGCGTGTCGCTGCAGCCCCTGAGCCTGACCTACACCGCGCAATCCAGCGGCGAACTGCGGCTGGGCCTGAACCTGTCGGTGCACCACAACCTGGGCCTGGGTGGATCACACACCACGCAAGCCGCCTTTGAATCGGTGCGTGCCGGCGCGGTGCGCCGCTACACGGTGCTGCGCGGCTCCTTGCAGGCTGTGTTGCCGGTGCTCGACTGGGGCACGCTGGCGCTGCGGGGCTCGGCGCAGTCCACCGGCCAGCCCCTGGTGCCTGGCGAGCTTTTTGGCGTGGGCGGCGCCGCGTCGGTGCGTGGTTATGAAGAGCGTGAAGTGGCAGGTGACACCGGCGCGCAAGGCACGGTTGAATTCACCAGCCAGAACCTGGCAGAAGGCTGGCTCGCCCTGAAGGACACCGATCTGCGCGCGCTGGCCTTTGTTGACGCGGGTTATGTCTCCAGCCTCAACGGCGCGCCCTGCTTGCCAGGGCAGACCCGCTGCCACCTGGGCGGTGTGGGTGCCGGGCTGCGTGTGGCCACCAAAGCGGCCCAGCTGCGGCTGGATGTGGCCGCAGCGCTGGCCCATGCCGCCACCACCCAACGCGGCGACGTGCGTGTGCACGTCGGCCTGGTCGTCAACTTTTAGCAGGCACTGCCCCGCAGCGCGCCCTGGGCCGCTGCGGTGGACACCGGAGTACCGTCATGCGCAGCCCCACCCGCAGCCCCAACCGCAATACCGCCCGCAGCCACAGTGACCGCCCTGCCGCACGCAGCAACCGTGCCGCCGGCGCACCGCGCCTGAACCGCCTGGCCCACGCGCTGGTGGGCGCTTGCCTGCTGGGCGGCCCCGTGCTGGCCGGACTGCCGGCGCACGCACAGGCGCAAGCGCAGACGCAGGCGCCGGTGCCGGCGATGACCCTGCCGCGTGGCATGCAGCTCATCAACGGCCAGGCCCTGGTGGCCACACAAGGCGCGCAGATGACGGTGCGCAACACGCCGGGGGCCATCCTCAACTGGCAGAGCTTTTCCATTGGCGCCAACGCGGGTGTGTACTTTGACCAGGCCAGCGCGGCCAGCAAGGTGCTGAACCGCGTCACTGGCAACGACCCGAGCCAGATCCTGGGCCAACTCTCCAGCAACGGCCAGGTGTGGCTGCTCAACCCCCACGGCGTGCTGTTTGGCGCGGGCGCACGGGTGGACGTGGCCAGCCTGGTGACCAGCACGCTGCGCCTGGCCGACAGTGACTTTCTCGCCGGCCGTTTCCGCTTTGCTGCCGACGCCGGCAGCACCGCCTTTGTGCGCAATGAAGGTGACTTGCAAAGCAGCTTTGGCGGCCAGATCGTGCTGCTGGGCAGCCAGGTGCAAAACACCGGCAGCATCAGCGCGCCAGGTGGCAGCGTGGGCCTGGCCGCAGCCCGCAGCGTCGAGCTGGTGGACACCGGCCTGCCCAACCTGGCCGTGCGTGTGGACGTGCCCGCCGGTGAAGTGCTGAACCTGGGCCGCCTGCTGGCCGCCGGGGGCAAGGTGGACGTGCACGGGGCCATCGTCAACCAAGGCGGCCTGGTGCAGGCCA
>CAZUKT010000374.1:0-4941 GCA_964620975.1 uncultured Rubrivivax sp.
GCGGAAGATGGCGCTGGCCTTCCTCCGCGTGCGCGGCGACGCCGCACGCACCCGGCTCGTAGGGCGGGGGCGTGGCTACCACGGCGTCAACCTTGGCGGCATCTCGGTGGGTGGCATCGTGGGCAACCGCAAGGCCTTCGGGCCCATGCTGGGCGGTGTGGACCACATCCGCCATACGCATGACCTGGCGCGCAACGCCTACAGCGTGGGCATGCCGGTGCACGGCGCCGAAGGGGCCGACGATCTGGAGCGCCTGGTGGCGCTGCACGACGCCAGCAACATTGCCGCCGTCATCGTGGAGCCCGTGGCCGGCAGCACGGGGGTGCTGATCCCGCCGCAGGGCTACCTGCAGCGCCTGCGTGACATCTGCACCCGCCACGGCATCCTGCTCATCTTTGACGAAGTCATTACCGGCTTTGGCCGCACCGGCCAGCCCTTTGCGGCGCAGACCTTTGGTGTCGTGCCCGACATGATCACCTGCGCCAAAGGCATCACCAACGGCTGCGTGCCCATGGGCGCCGTGCTGGTGCGGCAAGACATCCACGACGCCTTCATGACCGGGCCCGAGCACCTGATTGAATTCGCCCACGGCTACACCTATTCGGCGCACCCGCTGGCCTGCGCGGCCGGCCTCGCCACGCTGGACACCTACGCCGAAGAAGGCCTGCTGACCCGCGCCGCCGACTTGGGCAGCGAATTTGCCCAGGCCATTCATGGCCTGAAGGGTGAGCCGCATGTGATAGACGTGCGCAACATCGGCCTGGTAGGGGGCATTGAACTGGCCGCTCGGCCGGGCGAGCCCAGCAAACGTGCGTTTGACGTGTTTCTTGACTGCTACGACAAAGGCCTGCTGATACGCACCACGGGCGACACCATCGCATTGAGCCCGCCGCTGATCATCGAGCGCAGCCACATTGACCAGATCGTGGACACGCTGCGCGGCGCGCTGCGGCGCGTGGCCTGACGGCTGCGCCGCGCCCTTCCATCACCACAAGGAAACGCCTAGCGCACAGCCCTTCATGACCCTGCTTGCCACCGACCTGAACCTCGCCCGCAATTCGTACTACGCCGCCACGGCCGTGCGAGACCAGGCCTGGCCCCGGCTTGAAGGCACCACGGCGTGTGACGTGGCCGTGGTGGGTGGTGGGCTGGCGGGCCTGAGCGCGGCGCTGGAATTGCGCGAGCGTGGCTTCAGCGTGGTGCTGCTGGAAGCCCAGGAGGTGGGTTTTGGCGCGAGTGGCCGCAACGGTGGGCAGGCCATACACGGGCTGGCCTGCGAACAAGACACCATCGAAGCCCAGCTGGGCATGGAAGACGCACGCCGCGTGTGGGACATGTCCATCGAAGCGCTGGACCTGCTGCGCGAGCGCATCACCACGCACCGCATCGCCTGCGACTGGCAAGACGGCTACCTGGGCCTGGCCACCAGCGCCCGCAAGGGTGACGCGCTGCAAGCCTGGGCCGACCGCACCGAAACGGTGTACGGCTACGCACTGCAGCGCGTGCCCCACGGCGACATACGGCAATGGATCGCCAGCCCGCGCTTCCACAGTGGCATCCACGACGCACGCTCGGGCCACCTGCACCCGCTCAAATACACCCTGGGCCTGGCCAGTGCGGCAGCGGCAGCGGGTGTGCGCATCCACGAACACAGCGCCGTGGTGGCGCTTGAGCAAGGCCCCCGGCCCGTGCTGCGCACCCGCCATGGACAGGTGCAGGCCCAGCAGGTGCTGCTGGCCGGCAACGTGTACCTGCAAGGCCTGGCACCCACGCTGGCACCCCGTGTCATGCCCGTGGGCACGTACATTGCGTGCAGTGAAGTGCTGCCACTTGATGTGGCACGCAGCCTGATCCCCAGCCACGCGGCAGTTTGTGACACCAACTTCGTGCTCGACTACTTTCGCACCACACCCGACCACCGCTTGCTGTATGGCGGCCGCGTCAGCTACAGCACTGCAACACCGGCCGATCTGCCCCAGAGCATGCGGGCGCGCATGGTCAAGACCTTTCCGCAACTTGCCGGCACGCGCGTGGAATATGCATGGGGCGGTTTTGTTGACATATCCATGAACCGCGCGCCGGACTTCGGCCGCCTGCCCGCCAGCGGCGGCGCGGCGCAGAACGTGTACTACCTGCAAGGCTTTTCGGGCCACGGCCTGGCGCTCACGGGTCTGGCCGGGCGCTTGGTGGCAGAGGCCATGGCCGGGGATGCACAGCGCTTTGACATCTTTGCGCGGCTCAAGCACCACGCCTTTCCCGGTGGTGCTGCGTTGCGCACACCGGCTCTGGTGCTGGGCATGGCCTGGTATCGCCTGCGCGATATGCTTGGCTGACACCGCATGACAGCCATTCGCACCATCAAGCCCCTGGTCCTGGTCCCGGCCTGCAACCGTTTGCTGGGCGAACACCCCTTCCATATCGCCGGTCGCAAGTACGTCGAAGCTGTGCGCCTGGCGGGCGCCTTGCCGCTGGTGGTGCCGCGCCTGGAACCCGATGAGATTGAAGGCGCACTGGACGCCGCGCACGGCGTGTTGCTGACCGGGTCGCCCTCCAACGTGCACCCGTCCTACTTTGGTGAAGGCGTCCACAACCCGGCGCTGCCGCTGGACCCCGAACGCGACGCCTGGGTGCTGGCACTGATCCCGCGCGTGCTGGCGCGCGGGATGCCGCTCTTGGCCATATGCCGTGGCACACAAGAAGCCAATGTGGCCCTGGGCGGCACACTGCATCAGGCGGTGCAAGAAGCACCGGGCCTGGCCGACCACCGTGCCGATGACACCGCGCCGGCGGCCGTGCAGTACGGGCCTTCGCACCGCGTGGACGTGGTGCCCGGCGGGGTGCTGGAAGGCATCACCGGGGCCGGCGGCTTTACCGTCAATTCGGTGCACGGCCAGGGCGTCAAGCAACTGGCCGCCGGCCTGCGCGTGGAGGCCCTGGCGCCCGACGGCCTGGTAGAGGCGTTTTCGGTGTCCCCCTGCGAAAAGTACCCGCCGGGCTTCAGCCTGTGTGTGCAGTGGCACCCTGAATGGCAGGCCGCCGGCAACCCGGTGTCCATGCAATTGCTGCGCGCATTTGGCGCTGCCGTGGCCCAGTACCGCGACCGCGTCCGGGGCCCCTTGCCACGCTCTGCCGCCACCGCCTGACCCCCGCGGTCCGCAAGGCCCGCGTCACCCCAGCCGACCACCGCAGAGACCGCCATGCCCACAAGAGACCACTTCACCTTCAGCGAGCTAGAACAATGGCTCGACCTCAACCGCGTCACCGAAATCGAATGCCTGGTGCCTGACCTTACGGGCGTGGCTCGCGGCAAGATCCTGCCGCGCCAGAAGTTCACCGAAGACCGCGGCATGCGCCTGCCCGAAGCCGTGGTGGCCATGGGCGTGACGGGGGAATTCCCGCAAGAGGGGCCCTACTACGACGTCATCACCCCCACCGACCGCGACATGCACTTGCGGCCCGACCCCACCACGGTGCGCATCGTGCCCTGGGCCACCGACCCCACGGCCCAGGTCATCCACGACTGTTATGACCGCGACGGCACGCTGGTGCCCTTTGCGCCACGCAGTGTGCTGCGCCACGTGTGCGACCTGTTTGACGCGCAGGGCTGGAACCCGGTGGTGGCGCCCGAGCTGGAGTTCTACCTCGTGGCGCGCAACACCGACCCCGACGTGCCGCTCAAGCCCCCGGTGGGCCGCAGCGGGCGCAGCGAGACCTCGCGCCAGGCCTACTCCATCGACGCCGTCAACGAGTTCGACCCCCTGTTCGAGGACGTCTACGCCTACTGCGAGAAGATGGAGCTCAACGTGGACACGCTCATCCACGAGTTGGGCGCCGGGCAGATGGAGATCAACTTCTTCCACGACCACCCGCTGGGCCTGGCCGACGAGGTGTTCTTCTTCAAGCGCACGGTGCGCGAGGCCGCGCTGCGCCACGACATGTTCGCCACCTTCATGGCCAAGCCGATTGCCGGCGAGCCCGGCAGCGCCATGCACGTGCACCAGAGCGTGGTGGACGCCGTCACCGGCCACAACATCTTCAGCCGTGAGGACGGCCAGGCCAGCGACGAGTTCCGCTGGTACATCGGCGGCCTGCAGCGCTACATCCCCGCGGCCATGGCCCTGTTTGCGCCCTACGTCAACAGCTACCGCCGCCTGTCACGGTTCACTGCCGCGCCCATCAACATCCAGTGGGGCACGGACAACCGCACGGTGGGCATCCGCTCCCCCGTGGCACCGCCTTCCGCGCGGCGGGTGGAGAACCGCGTCATCGGCGCCGACGCCAACCCATACGTGGCGCTGGCCGCCACCCTGGCCTGCGGCTGGCTGGGCATCCAGCAGCGCATCGAGCCTTCGGCCGAGTGCCAGGGCGACGCCTACCTGGGCGACTACCAGCTGCCGCGCAGCCTGGGCGAGGCGCTGGGGCTGCTGCGCGCCGAGAAAGACCTGGCCGAGGTGCTGGGGCAGTCGTTCGTCACGGTGTACACCGAGGTCAAGGAGATCGAGTACGCCGAGTTCATGAAAGTGATCTCCCCCTGGGAACGCGAGCACCTCCTGCTTCACGTCTGAGAGGCCCTGGCATGACACCCCCCTCCACACCTGTTTCCACCCCCACCGCCCCGGGCGCCGTCACTGCCGGTGGCACCGCAGGCCGCACCACCGCGCAGTGGCAGCAGGCCGACGCGGCGCATTTCCTGCACCCCTTCACCGATTTCCAGGGCCTGGCCCGCAAGGGCGCGCGCATCATCACCCGCGCCGACAACATCTACCTGTGGGACAGCGACGGCCAGCGCATCCTGGACGCGATGAGCGGGCTGTGGTGCGTGAACGTGGGCTATGGCCAGCAGGCGCTGGTGCAGGCGGCCACGCGGCAGATGCAGGAACTGCCCTTCTACAACGCCTTCTTCCAGACGGCCACCATGCCGGCGATCGAACTGGCCGAGCT
>CAZUKT010000375.1:0-4937 GCA_964620975.1 uncultured Rubrivivax sp.
AAGTCAAACGCGTTTTTCACACCCGCGTCCAGCGCCACCTGGCGGATGTTGTTGCCGTAGTCCACGGTGGGGACGCCTGCGCTTTGAAAGTCCAGCATGGCCTGCACATGCACGGCGCAGCTTTGTGCCGCCGCCACGCGCAAGGCCGCATGCTGGCCGGCGTCGGCCTGGGCGGCGCGCCACTGCGGCACGCTCCAGCCCGCCGGCAGGTAACCGTTGACAAGGTCGTGTGCGCTGGTCTGGTCGGTCACCAGGTCAGGCCGCACGCCGCGCCGCACGAGTTCTGGCAACACATCGGCCGCATTGCCCAGCAGCGCCACCGACACCGCCTTGCCTTCGGCCGTGTAGCGCGCGATGCGCAGCAATGCGTCGTCCAGATCGGTGGCCTGTTCGTCCACGTACTTGCTGCGCAGGCGGAAATCAATGCGGCTTTGCTGGCATTCGATGTTCAGGCTGCAGGCGCCGGCAAAGGTGGCCGCCAGCGGCTGTGCGCCACCCATGCCGCCCAGGCCGGCCGTCAGGATCCAACGGCCGGCCCAGGGGTCAGGGCCGCCACCGTAGTGCTGTTTGCCCGCCTCCACAAAGGTCTCGTAGGTGCCCTGCACGATGCCCTGGCTGCCGATGTAGATCCAGCTGCCGGCGGTCATCTGGCCGTACATCATCAGGCCCTTGCGGTCGAGTTCGTCAAAGTGCTCCCAGGTGGCCCACTTGGGCACCAGGTTGCTGTTGGCGATAAGCACACGCGGCGCGCCTTCATGCGTGCGGAACACACCCACGGGCTTGCCGCTTTGCACCAGCAAGGTCTCGTCGGGCTTCAAGCTGCGCAGAGATTCAAGGATGGCCTCAAAGCAGTCCCAGTTGCGCGCTGCCTTGCCAATGCCGCCGTAGACCACCAGCGCGTCGGGGTTTTCTGCCACCTCCGGGTCAAGGTTGTTCTGCAGCATGCGGTAGGCCGCTTCAATCAACCAATTGGCACAGCTAATCTGGCTGCCACGTGGCGCGCGCACGGGCCGTGGCTGGGCGATCTGGCGGGCGGTGGAAAGGTCGGTCATGGTTAGGCTCCCGGTGCCGGGTGGCGACAAATCAGGGTCTCACTCTACTTGTCTAGACAAGCAGATGCAAGTAGCATTTTGAGCATGGTTTCTACCGATGCCACCGCAAAGGGCGCACCACACGGCGCCATCGCCGCACCCTACGCCCGCGTCAAGCAGCACCTGAAAGGCGGCCTCGCCGCTGGCCGCTGGCCGGCCGGCGCGTTGATGCCGTCCGAGGCCGACTTGGTGGCGTTGTTTGGCGTCAGCCGCATGACCGTCAACCGCGCCTTGCGTGAGCTGCAAGCCGAAGGCCTGGTGGCACGCACCCAGGGCGTGGGCACCTTTGCCGCACCGCTGCACAAGGTGGCCAGCACGCTGACGCTGCACGACTTGCATGATGAGATCACGGCGCGTGGCCATGTGCATGAAGCCGTGGTGCACGTACAGCGTGCCGAGCCCGCCAGCGCCGCGCTGGCTGCGCAGCTGGGCGTGGCAACCGGCAGCGCGGTGTTCCACACCCTCATCGTGCACACCGACAACGGCATGCCGCTGCAGTGTGAAGACCGCTACGTCAACCCCGCCTGCGCACCCACCTACCTGGCGGCCGACTTCACACGCACCACGCCCACGCAGCACCTCTTTGCCACCACGGCGCTGTGGCGCGCGCAGTATTCGATAGAAGCCGCGCCGCCCACCACGCAAGAGGCACAACTGCTGGGCATCGCCGCCAGCGAGCCGTGTTTGATCATGGTGCGCCGCACCTTCACGCGCAGCGCAGCCATCACCATCGCCCGGCTGGTGCACCCGGGCCAGCGCTACACGTTGCACGGCGAATTCACGCCATGACGAACACGGGCGCGGTGCACACGGTGTGCCTGGCCGACGTGCCGGCGCAGCCCTGGCGCAATGGCGGTGGCAGCACGCAAGCGCTGCTGGCCTGGCCCAACGCCGACGCCTGGCAGTGGCGCGTCAGCGTGGCCACCATCACGCAAGACGGGCCCTTCAGCGCCTACCCCGGCGTGGCGCGCTGGTTTGTGGTGCTGGCTGGCGCGGGCGTGGCGTTGCAGGTGGGCCCGCAGCGGGTGCACATGTCTCCCGGCGACGTGGCGCTGCAGTTTGACGGCGCCGCCGCACCGGGCTGCACGTTGCTGGGCGGCGCCACGCTGGACCTGAACCTGATGGTGCGGCAAGACGCTGGCCAAGGCGGCCTGCAAGCGGCCACGCCCGGCGTGCCCTGGCACGGCGCGGCGCCGCACCGTGCGCTGTTTTGTCTGGCGCCTGGCCACTTGCAGGTGGACGATGGGCCCGCCCTGCGGGCGCCTGCCATGAGCCTGCTGCACAGCAGCCAGGCCAGCGGGCAGGCGTGGTGCTGGTTTGGCGACGACACCCCCGCGCGCGCCTGGTGGTTGCACTTTGAGCCCCTGGCCCCTGGTGCCCCTGGTGCCCCTGCGGCCGGCGGCAGCGCATGATCACGCTGGCATGGGCATCCATCGCATGACCACCACCCTTTGGCGCCACGCAAGCGCCGCTACTTTTGCCGAAGGCAGCCCCTGGGGCTGGATCGCAGACGCGGCGCTGCTGATGCAAGGCAACACCCTGCAGTGGGTGGGACGCGACGCCGACCTCCCCGCCGGCTTGCAAGTCGATGCCGAAGACAACCTGCAAGGCGCACTGGTCACACCCGGCCTTGTCGACGCGCACACGCACCTGGTTTACGGCGGTGACCGGGCGGCCGAGTTTGAGCAACGCTTGCAAGGCGCCAGCTACGAAGACATTGCACGTGCCGGCGGCGGCATCCGCAGCACCGTGGCAGCCACGCGCGCGGCCAGCGATGAAGACCTGTTCCAGAGCGCGGCCCAACGCGCCCGCACGCTGATGGCCGAAGGCGTGACCACGGTCGAGATCAAGTCAGGCTACGGCCTCACGCAAGCGCATGAAGCCCGCTGCCTGGCCGTGGCGCGTCGCTTGGGGCATGAACTGCCGTTGACCGTGCGCTGCACATCACTGGGCGCCCACGCCCTGCCGCCCGAATACACGGGCCGCGCCGACGACTACATCACCGAGGTCTGCACCTGGCTGGCCAGCCAGCACGCCGCCGGCCTGGTGGACGCGGTGGACGTGTTCTGCGACCACATCGCCTTCAGCCCCGTGCAGACCGCGCGTGTTTTTGACGCCGCACGCGCGCTGGGCCTGCCCGTCAAGCTGCATGCCGAGCAGCTGAGCGACCAAGGCGGCGCGGCGCTGGCCGCAAGCTACGGCGCCCTCAGCTGCGACCACCTTGAACACCTGTCGGCTGCGGGCATTGCCGCCATGCAGCAGGCCGGCACGGTGGCCATGCTGCTGCCGGGCGCGTTTTACTTTCTGCGCGAAACCAGGCTGCCCCCCGTGCAGGCCTTGCGTGACGCGGGGGTGCCCATGGCCATTGCCACCGACCACAACCCGGGCTCGTCACCCTGCCTGAGCCTGCTGCTGATGCTGAACATGGCCTGCACGCTGCTGCGCCTGACACCCGAAGAAGCGTGGCGCGGTGTCACCGTGAACGCGGCGCGCGCGCTGGGCCTGGCCGACCGGGGCCGCCTGGCCGCCGGCCAGCGCGCCGACCTGGTGGTGTGGGACGCCAGCCACCCGCGTGACATGGCCTACCGCTTTGGCCACAACCCGTGCCGCCGCGTGGTTTGCGGTGGCGTCGAAAGAGCCTGAAGGGCCCGACATGAGCGACGTCTTCCATCTCCAGCGCGGCACGGCGCCGCTGCTCATCAGCATGCCGCACGTGGGCACCACCATCCCGGCCGACCAGCAGCGGCGCTACACAGCGCGTGCATTGCAGGTGGAAGACACCGACTGGTTTTTGCACCGCCTGTACGCCTTTGCCGCTGAAATGGGCGCAAGCCTGCTGGTGCCGCAGCACAGCCGCTACCTGGTGGACCTGAACCGGCCGAGCGAAAACACGCCCATGTACCCCGGTGTCAACAACACCGAGCTGTGCCCCACGCGGCACTTCACCGGCGAGCCCATCTACCTTGAAGGCATGGCGCCCGACGAGACCGAGATCCAGCGCCGCGTGGCCGGGTATTGGTTGCCCTACCACCACGCGCTGCGCGACGAACTGGCCCGCCTGCAGGCCCAACACGGCCACGTGGTGCTGTTTGACGCCCACAGCATCAAGAGTGAACTGCCCTGGCTCTTTGACGGCAAGCTGCCCCACATGAACCTGGGCACCGTGGGTGGGCAGAGTTGCGCGCCTTCACTGCGCGATGCACTGGCCGCCGTGTTAGCCGCGCAAAACCGCTACAGCCATGTGGTGGACGGCCGCTTCAAAGGCGGCCACATCACACGCCAGTTTGGCCAGCCACAAGCCGGTGTGCATGCCGTGCAGCTAGAGATGTGCTGGCGCGCCTACATGCATGAAGACCCGCCCTACCGCTGGCACGGTGAGCACGCTGCGGCAGTGACGCCGCTGCTGCGTGCCTTGGTGCAGACCCTGCTGCAATGGCGGCCGCAGTGACCGGGCCTGCAGCGGCAACGGCTGTGGCTGCGGGTGCATCTGAAGGTGCTACTGCGGCTGCGGGTGCTGTGGCCGCCGGGGTGGCGGTCCCGGGCCCGCCGGCCACTGCAGACGGCGCCACGCAAGGCCCCACGCTGTGGGCGCCGCACGCCTGGCTGCAAGGCGCCTGGGCGGCCGATGTGTGCCTGCAAGTGGGTGCCAACGGCCACTGGGCCGCCATCACCCCCGGCGTGCCTGCGCCACCCGACGCCACGGTGTTGGCCGGCCCCGTGCTGCCGGGCCTGGTCAACGCCCACAGCCACGCCTTTCAGCGCGCCATTGCGGGCCTGGCCGAGCGGCTGGGCCCGGCGCGGGGGGCGCCGGACGACTCCTGGCGGTGGCGCGCCCGCATGGACGGG
>CAZUKT010000376.1:0-4934 GCA_964620975.1 uncultured Rubrivivax sp.
CCCGCCCCATGCCGCCGGCGCCCAAAGGCTGTAACAGGGTCTAAGCACCCAGACGGTCACCGGGGCGCAGCTCGCTTCCCAGCCACTGCACCGCCGTCTGCGCCACCGAGTTGGAGAATCTGGTGGTCCCACCCGTGGGTGTCAGCAGGCGCAGAACCTCGGCCTGGGTGTCGCCGTCGGCGCCCAGCGCCTGCATCGCCTGCCGTTGCGCGGTGGCGTTTGGCAAATCGCACACGGCGTTGAACAGCTGCTTGACGCGGGCGTGGCCGGCCAGTTGGGCCGCAGGGTCCGGCGTCATCGAATCTTGCTCATGCCGGCCATGGTGCCATGCCCCAGGCCCTTTCGGTCAGGCATTGCCCCTGGGTTCGGGTGGGTGGCTGGACCTCTTTCGCAAGTGACAATGGTTTGTTTAAGAGGAACGCAAACGGTGGGCAGAGCATCACAGTCGCGTTCCACACAGCTGCGGGCATGAAGGCCGACGCAGCCGCTGCTCTTGAGGTGACGGCGCTGTGCGTGCGCTGGCCGAAGGACTGGCCGCCTGCAAGCGGCCAGGCTGAGCTGCCAACGCCCGCGTGCGGCACAAGCGATACAGATGCGCACCGTGACCGCATGGCCAGCGCGACGCAGCTTGTGCTGGCCCACGGCGGCCGGGTGGAGCCGTCCCTGGCGCAAGCGCAGGTGCTGAGCGCAAGTTTCGGCACCGAAAGGCTGCAGGCCGACCACGCCGAGCGTGCTTTGCGCTGTGGGCTGGCACTGCTTGACATGGCGCCGTCGGCGGTGAATCTTTGCGTGGGTGTGCACACCGGGCCGGTGGCAACGATGCCGTGTGACAGCGTCCCGGCCAGCGGCGCTGCAGACACGGCAGACACGGCAGGCATTGCACAAGGGGCCGCGTGCCTGGCGCAAGCCACACCGCCCGGGCGCCTGCGCCTGAGCCTGGCTGCTGCCGCCCAGGTGCGCGGGCTCTTTGACCTGGAGCCACCGGCACCGCTGGCCATGCAAGGGCGCGCCACACCGTTGCCAAGCTGCCTGATGCGGCAAGTCAGCCGGGCCCACCTGCAGCCCACCGACGATGTGCGCGGCCCCCTGGTTGGACGCCAGCAAGAGCTTGCGCAGATGCAAGACGCATTCCGGCGGCTGTTTGAAACTCCGCAGGCTGCGGCCCTGACCCTGCTGGCCGAGCCAGGCATCGGCAAGAGCCGTCTGCTGCACGAATTTGATGCCTGGGCCCAAGCCCAGCGGGTGGCCTTCCATGCCTTGCACTGGCGTGCCACGGCGCAGTCCGAAAGCCAGCCCTTCGGGGGGCTGGCCCACTTGCTGCGTTCTTTCTGCCAGATCGACATCGACAGCACGCCCCAAGCCGCACGGGCCCAATTCGAACAGGCCCTGGTGCCGTGGTTGCTGTGGCAGGACGGCGCAGACCTGGCGCAGGGCCAGGCCCACATGCTGGGCCATCTCATCGGCCTGGACTTTGCGGCCAGCCCTCACGTCCAGCATCTGCTGGGCACACCACCGCAGCTGAGGCAGTTGGCGCTAGCCGCAGCCGTGTTGTGGCTGCGGCGGCTCGGCGGTGCAGGTGGCGCAGGTGGCGCGCCCGTGCTGCTGCAGATCGAAGACCTGCACTGGGCCGACAGTGAAACGCTGGACTTCCTGGAGCACGTGCTCCAGGCCAACCACGACCTGCCCTTGCTCGTCGTCTCCACAAGCCGGCCTGCGCTGGCCGACCGGCGGGTGGCGTGGGTGCGCAGCGGGGCGGTGCACACCCGCATCGATCTGGGCCCACTGGGCGTGGCTGCCGGCCGGCAGCTCGCCACCGGCTTGTTGCCGCGGCTGCGCGAGATTCCGCCGGTGCTGCTGGACCGCATCTGCGCCGCCACGCAAGGCAACCCGTTCTGCATTGAAGAGCGGCTCAAGCTGCTGATCGACCAGGGTGTCCTACAAACCGGCAGCGGCGGCTGGGCCCTGAGTGCCACCAAGCTGCGCACGGCCAGGCTACCCAGCACGTTGGCGGGCGTGCTCACGGCGCGGCTGAACCTATTGCCCGCAGCCGAGCGGCGCGCCTTGCAGCAGGCCAGCGTGATAGGCCCGGTGTTTGTGCAGGACGCCCTGCTGGCCTTGGGCGCCGGCGCGGTCAACGCCATGCGCGGGCTGATGCAGCGTGAAATGACCTTGGTGCACGGGCTGCCCGGCACGCCAGGCACCGGCGTTGCCCCGAACTTCAGCTTCAAACATCAGTTGTTGCAGCAACTGGCCTACGACACCCTGCGCCAGCCAACCCGGCGCGCCCTGCACGGCAAGCTGGCGCGCTGGCTGCTCACGCTGACGGGGCTGCAGGCGGGCGATGTGCCCGGACTGGCGGCCCACCACTTTGAGGCCGCAGGCGACGGCCTGCAGGCCGCAGAACAGCACGCCCGCGCGGCCGAGCAGGCGGCATCGCTTTCGGCCGCAGGCACGGTGCGCTCGCATGTGCAACGTGGTCTGGCGCTGCTGGGCGGCCTGCCCGCCAGCGCCGAGCCCAACGAGCTGCGGTGGCGCCTGTTGCGCAGCCGGGTGTCGATGTTTGAAAGCGGCAGCCCGCGCGTCGAACACACAGCCGATCTCGACGCACTGGCCACGCTGGCTGAAGTGCTGGCCGACGACACCCGGCGCGCCCTGGCCTGCGAAAGCCGCTGCCACTTCTGCATGCTCACTGCCGACTACCCTGGCATGAAGAGCGCCGCGCTGGAAGGCATGGGCTGGGCGGCCCGTGCAGGCGCCGATGGGAGCCGCCTGGGCGCCATGCGCATGCTGGCTGTGGCCCACCTGTACATGGGCGACGCGGATGCGGCCCTGCGGCTCGTCAAGCAATGCCTGCCGCAAGCGCGTGAACTGGCCTTGGTGCACATCGAGGGCGCCTGCCTCAATACGCTGGCCATGATCGCGCAGCGTCAGAAAGACCCGGTCGCCCGGCTTCGTTATCACGAGCAGGAACTGCTGCTGCAACGGCGTGGCGGCAACCGGCGCAGCGAAGTCCTGGCGCTGGCCAACGTCGGCGGCGCCTGGCAGCACCTGGGCGATTTGGTGCAGAGCCGCCGCCACGCCGAAGAAGCCCTGCGCCTGGCGCGCACGCTGGGCCACCGCCTCAGCGAATGCGGCGCGCTGGCCACCCTGTCAACGCTGGAGCGCTGGCTCGGTCACGGCGCGCAGGCGGTGGCACTGGCCCAGTCGTCGCTGGAGGCCGCACGGGCCATCGGCATGCCCAACTGGGAATCCGTGGCGTTGAAGCGGCTGGGTGACGCCCTGCTGGTGGCGGGCCAGCCTGCGGCAGCCGCCGGGGCCTATAAAGACGAAATGGCCGTGGCGCTGCAACACAAGCTGGCAGAAACGGCCGACAGCGAAGTCGGCCTGGCGCGCGCGGCACTGGCCCTGGGCGACATGCCCCTTGCGCTGGCCCACGTGCAGCGGGTGCTGGACCGCGATGCCGTGTCCACCTGGGTCAGCGACGCGGGTACGCCGCGTCGTGTCGAGTTGGTGTGTTACCTGGTCTTGTCCAGTGCCGGCGACACACGCGCCGACGTCTGGCTGCAGCGTGCCCATGCCCAGTTGCGCACCACGGCGGCGAACATCGCTGACGACACACTGCGCGAGGGCTTTCTGAACAACGTCCCCGACCACCGCGCGATCCTGGCCGCCTGGGCCATGCAGGAGCAGGAACGCGCGGCCGCTCCCGGCAGCTTGGCACGGTAGGCGGCTGCGGCGGCCCGCCGCTGCATGGGATCATGCCCTCATGTCCGGTACGACCTCCCCCGCGCTCACCGTGCTGCTGCAGGCTTGGCAGCGCGGGGACCGCGAGGCCTTCGCTGAACTCATCCAGCACGTGCACGCCGAGTTGCGCCGCATGGCGGCGTCGCGCCTGCGTGGCGGCGAAACGCCGTCGCTGGCCGCCGGCGACCTGCTCAACGAAACGCTGGTCAAGCTGATGGATGCACCGCCGGCCTGGCAGGACCGCGCCCACTTCTTCGCCACCGTGTCGCGCGCCATGCGCTCGGTGCTGGTGGACCACGCACGCGCGCGCCAGACGGACAAGCGCGGCGGCGACTGGCAGCGCCTGGGCCTCACGCTGTCGGACCTGGGCGAAGAGTCGAACATCGCCGACCTGTTGACGCTCAACCAGCTGCTCGACCAGCTGGCGGTGCTCGACCCGCGCGCCGCCGAGGTGCTGCAGCTGACCTACTTCGGTGGTCTGCTGCGCGACGAGATCGCCACCGTGCTGGGCCTGTCTGTGCCCACCATCGACCGCGAACTGCGTTTTGCGCGCGGCTGGCTGTCGGCGCAACTGCAGCGCGATCTGGAAGCCTGACAGCAGCAAGTCTGTGGCGTGCTGATAGGTTGGCGCTGCGCATCTCGTTGAGTCTTGCAGGAGAGCCCTCGGTACGGCCGCAGCAGGCCCGAACCATGCGCCCTTCGACCGGCCCGCGCCGCGTCCCCGGATGGCAAGACCTATTGGAGAGATGTATGCGCCATCGATTGGGCAAGCCCTTGAGTCCCTCGGCACGGCCGTTGCGCCGGGCTGCACTTCAACTTGTTGCTGTCAGCGCGTTCTTGGGCACAAGCCTGGCAGGTCTGCCGGCGCATGCTGCGCTGACCAACCTCGATGCTCTTGCCCCAGGCGCTTTCACGATCGGCCTTGAATCGGGGTTCGAACTGGTCGCCTTCAGCGGCGCGCTTCTCAACGGCACGCGCTCAGGCTCGGGCAATCTCGAGAATGACCCCACGGCCGGCGCCAATGCCGTCCTGTCGCTAAGAAGGCAGGATGGGGGCAACTTCTGGTACCTGGGGGCTGACTTCGGCCACTTTGGCGGCCCGAACGCCGCGGCTGTGTATCTTGTGGCGTCTCTTGGCGGTGTCAACCAATACGACATGACGACACCCGTTCTTGGCCCCGGCTTTGGCAC
>CAZUKT010000377.1:0-4933 GCA_964620975.1 uncultured Rubrivivax sp.
CCGTTGACGTTGGCGAACTTGATGACGAAATCGTTGACTGCTTCGATGCGCTTCATGCGGCCTCCAGCGCTTTGGTCGGGTTGCGGCAGGCCGGGCCGGCCTTGGTGGTGGTCAACAGGAATTTCTGCATGTCCCAGGCGCCGGTCGGGCAGCGCTCGGCGCACAGGCCGCAGTGCAGGCACACGTCTTCGTCTTTCACCATCACCCGGGTGGTCTTGAGCGCGGCACTCACGTACAGCGCCTGGTCCACATGGCGTGCCGGCGCCTTGAGCCGCGTGCGCAGGTCGGCTTCGTCGCTGGGCTCGGTGAAGGTGATGCAGTCGGTGGGGCAGATGTCCACGCAGGCGTCGCATTCGATGCACAGCCGGTCGGCAAACACCGTTTGCACGTCGCAGTTCAGGCAGCGTTGTGCTTCCTTGAAGGCCACGCCGGCGTCAAAGCCCAGTTCCACCTCAACCCGGATGCTGGCCAGCGCCATTTCGGCCGCCGCCCAGGGCACCTTGTTGCGGGTGTCGTCGCTGGGTGCGTTGCTGTAGCTCCATTCGTGGATGCCCATCTTCTGCGACACCAGGTTCACGGTAGGCGGCGGGCGGTTGGTGACGGGTTCGTTGTGCAGGAAGCGGTCGATGCTGACCGCGGCTTCGTGCCCATGCGCCACGGCGGTGATGATGTTCTTGGGACCGAAGGCCGCGTCACCACCGAAAAACACCTTGGCCACGGTGGACTGCAGGCTCTTTTCGTTCAGCTTGGGCAGGCCCCACTTGTCAAACTCAATGCCACATTCGCGCTCGATCCAGGGGAAGGAATTCTCCTGGCCCACGGCCACCAGCACCTCGTCGCAATCCAGCACCACGTCGTTTTCGCCAGTGGGGATGAGGCTGCGGCGGCCCTTGTCGTCGTACACCGCCTTGACAATCTCGAAGCTCATGCCGGTGAGCTTGCCGCCTTCGTGCAAGAAGGCCTTGGGCACGTGGAAGTTGAGAATGGGGATGCCTTCGTGCATGGCATCTTCCTTCTCCCAGGGGCTGGCCTTCATCTCCTCGAAGCCCGAACGCACCACCACCTTCACGTCCTTGGCACCCAGGCGCCTTGCCGAGCGGCAGCAGTCCATGGCGGTGTTGCCACCACCGAGCACGATGACGCGTTTCTTGACGGCGGTGATGTGGCCGAAGGACACGCTGGCCAGCCAGTCGATGCCGATGTGGATGCTGGCGGCGGCGTCCTTGCGGCCGGGCACTTCAAGGTCACGCCCGCGCGGTGCGCCGCAGCCCACGAACACGGCGTCCCAGTCCTGGGCCAGCAGCGCCTGCATGGACTCCACGCGCTGGCCGGACTTGAATTCCACGCCCAGGTTCAGCACGTAGCCGGTTTCTTCGTCGATGACTTCTTCGGGCAGCCGGAAACGCGGGATCTGCGTGCGGATGAAGCCGCCGGCCTTTTTCTCGCCGTCAAACACCGTCACGGCATAACCTTGTGTGGCCAGGTCACGCGCCACCGTCAGCGAGGACGGCCCGGCGCCTATGCACACCACCTTCTTGCCGTTGCGTGGCAGCGGTGTGGGCATTTGCGCTTTCACACCTTCAACGGCCTTGAAATCGGCCGCCACGCGCTTGAGCCGGCAAATGGCCACGGGCTCGGGCTTGGCGGTGTTTTCTTCTTCCACACGGCCACGCCGGCAAGCGGGCTCGCAGGGGCGGTCGCAGGTTCGGCCCAGCACGCCGGGGAAGACGTTGCTGACCCAGTTGACCATGTAGGCGTCGTCGTAACGACCTTGGGCAATGAGCCGGATGTATTCCGGCACGGGGGTGTGGGCCGGACAGGCCCATTGGCAGTCCACGACCTTGTGGAAATAGGTCGGGTCGCTCACGTCGGTGGGGCGCACTAGTCGTCTCCTAGCTGGGGGTAAAGGCAGACGCCCACAGACGTGGTGCGCAGCCTCGTTTTGTGGCTGGCAGTCTAGCCCGGCACCCCGGTGAGTTTGCTGACAGCCGATTGACGCGGCGCAAGGAGCCACCACTTCCGACCCAGCGCAGCCCGGACCGCCCGATCGCGCACGGCACCGGCTCGCAATATTGACAGTTGCAACTGTCAAGCCTGCGGCCCGCCATCAGCGGAGCGCGTTTTGAACTTGATGGCCACAGCGCCCATGTGGCTCGCCCAGGGGCCGCTGGACGCGCTGGAGGTGTCGCTGGCCTGCGAATTCATGGCCCGGCGCTGTTCAGGGCCAGGCTGGACAGCCAATTGGCGAGTTAGGGCAGTTCGCCTAAACACGGCAGTCTTCAGGGGTCTTGAAAGCCTCGAGTCACATTGCGCCCTCAAAATGTTGCATCGCAGCAATTTTTGGTGGAGCAGCAATGGACGTTTCCAATCGAGTCGCAGTAGTCACCGGCGGTGGCAGTGGCATTGGCATGGCGGTGGCTTCGGCCCTGGCCACCAAGGGCGTGGCTGCCGTGGCGCTGGTGGACATGAGCGAGGGCGTGATTGAAGTGGCCGAAGCGCTCAACGCCCGCGCCGGGCGCGCCTATGCCGTGCCGTTCAAGGGCAACGTCACCGACGAGAAGTTCCGCGCGTCGGTCTTCGACACCATCAGCAGCCAGCACGGCCCCGTCTCCCTGTGCGTGCCCGCTGCGGGCATCACCCGCGATGAACTCGCCGTGCGCGTGGACAAGGTCACCGGCAAGGCCCGCATCTATTCGCAGGACCTGTTCAAGCTGGTGGTGGACGTGAACCTGATCGCCCCCGTGTACTGGGCGCTGGAAATGATCGGCCGCATCGCCGAAGACCGCGCCGCCAAGGGCAAGAAGCGCTGGACGCCGGGCGAAACCGTGCAGGGCTCGGTGGTGTTCATCGGCTCGATCTCGTCGCAGGGCAACCGCGGCCAGATCTCCTACGCCAGCACCAAGGCCGGCCTGGAAGGCGCGGCTGCCACCATCATGCAGGAGGCGATCTTCCACGGCGTGCGCTGTGGCGTGATCCACCCCGGCTTCACCGACACGCCCATGGTGCGCGCCATGGGCATGGACTACGTGGCCAAGAACATCCTGCCGTTCACGCAGCTCGGACGCTTGATCCGGCCCGAGGAGATCGCCGACGCGATCTGCTTCATGCTCACCAACTCGGCCGTGAGCGGCGAGTTGTGGGTCGACGCCGGCTGGCACGCTCCCGCCTGATCCTGCACCGCCCCACCCCCAACGCCAACCCGCACCGCTGACGCCATGAGCACCAAGAAAACGAAAAGCCCCGCCGCCCAGGACTTTGACCGCACCGTGCGCGGGCAGATGGCCCAGATGACAGGCGGGCTGGCCCTGTCGGCCTTCTCGGCGGCCTGGATGGACTGGATGACGCACCTGGCGCAGTCGCCGGGCCGCCGGCTGGAACTGCAGCAGGACGCGCTGGGGCGGGCGGCTGACAACGGCTCGTTCGCGCTGCGGGCGCTGGCGGGAAAGGCCTTGTCGCCGGCCGAGGGCTTTGACGGCACGGCCGAGAAGCGTTACGCCGACCCGGCCTGGTCGCAGTTTCCCTTCAACGTGCTGGCGCGTGCGCACCAGAACAACCAGGCGCTGCTGAAGGACTCGGTGCGCGACGTGGCCGGCCTGGACCACTACCACTCGCAGTTGCTGGACTTTGCGGTGCGCATGATGGGCGACGCGTCTTCGCCGGCCAACAGCCTGGCGTCCAACCCCGAACTGCTGGCGCTGACGCAGTCGGAACAGGGGCAGAACCTGGTGCGCGGTATTCAGCACCTGGTGGAAGACATGCAGCGCACGCTGCAGGGTGGCGAGACGGCGGGCACCGACGAATTCGTGCCTGGCAAGGCCGTGGCGGTGACCCCGGGCAAGGTGGTCTTCCGCAACGAGCTGATCGAACTCATCCAGTACGCACCCACCACCAAGGAGGTGTTTGCCGAGCCGCTGCTGATCGTGCCGGCCTGGATCATGAAGTACTACATCCTTGACCTGAGCGCCCGCAATTCAATGGTCAAGTACCTGGTCGACCAAGGCCACACGGTGTTCATGATGTCGTGGAAGAACCCCGACGAGCAAGACCGCGACCTGGGCATGGAAGACTACGTCGAGCAGGGCCTGCGCGCCGCCATCGACGCCGTTGCCACCGTGGTGCCGCAGCAGAAGATCCACGCCGTGGGCTACTGCATCGGGGGCACGCTGCTGGCCATCGGTGCGGCCATCCTGGGCCGCGCGCAGGACGAGCGCCTGGGCAGTGTCACCATGTTTGCCGCGCAGACCGATTTCTCCGAGCCTGGCGAGCTGGCCTTCTTCATCAACCCGGGCCAACTGGCCACGCTGGACGCCACGATGGCCGGCAAGGGCGTGCTCGAAAGCCGCCAGATGGGCGGCGCCTTTGCGCTGCTGCGCGGGCAAGACCTGGTCTGGCAGCCGCTCATCAACAACTACCTCAAGGGCAAGCGCGATCCGATGATCGACTTGATGGCCTGGAACGCCGACGGCACGCGCATGCCCTGGCGCATGCACACCGAGTACCTGAACCGCCTGTACCTGAAGAACGAACTGGCCAGCAACCGCTTCATGCACGACGGGCAGCGTGTGCGCCTGTCGGACATCCGCCTGCCGATGTTCGTGGTGGGCACCGAGGCCGACCACGTCGCGCCGTGGACCTCGGTCTACAAGGTGGACAACCTGGTGCGCTCGGACGACTTCACTTTCCTGCTGACGGCCGGTGGCCACAACGCCGGCATCATCTGCGGGCCGGTGCATCCCAAGCGCAGCTACAAGGTGCGCACGCGCCACTTGGCCGACCCGCACCTGGCGCCCGAAGAGTGGGCCGAAGAAGCGCCGCGCCTGCCGGGCTCGTGGTGGCCCGAATGGCAGCAATGGCTGGCCCGGCACAGCAGTGGCATGGGCAAGCCGCCCAAGACGGGCAGCAAGGCCTACCCGGTGCTGGAAGACGCCCCCGG
>CAZUKT010000378.1:0-4931 GCA_964620975.1 uncultured Rubrivivax sp.
GCGGCAAGCCAGTGCACCATGAACAACTTCACCTTTGGCAACGACACCTACCAGTACTACGAAACCATCAGCGGTGGCAGCGGCGCGGGCGCCGTCAAGGACGCCGCAGGCCGCGTTGTCGGGGGTTTTTCTGGCACGAGCGTCGTGCAGACGCACATGACCAACTCGCGCCTGACCGACCCCGAGGTGCTTGAATTCCGCTTCCCCGTGCGTTTGGAAAGTTATGCCGTGCGCGCCGGCAGTGGTGGCGCGGGGCAGTGGCGGGGCGGTGACGGCGGTGTGCGGCGCGTGCGTTTCTTGCAGGCCATGACGGCCAGCATCCTGAGCAATGGCCGCAGCGTGCCGGCCTTTGGCATGGCGGGCGGGCAGCCGGGTGCGCTGGGCATCAACCGCGTCGAGCGTGCCAGCGGCCGCGTCGAGACGCTGGCCCACATCGGCAGTGCAGAGATGGCCCCCGGGGATGTGTTTGTGGTGGAAACGCCCGGTGGTGGTGGTTACGGTGCCGCCTGAAAACCTGAAGCGCAGACCCGCGCCGCGCCGGCAGAATGCCCACCATGACCCAACCCCGCATCCTGCTCACAGGCTTTGATCCCTTTGGCGGTGACACGCTCAACCCCAGCTGGCAGGTGGCGCAGGCCCTGCACGGTGAACACCTGGGGGGTGCTGTGGTGCAGGCGTTGTGTCTGCCCTGCGTGTTTGGTGCTGCCCTGGACGCAATGCGGGCCGCGCTGCGCCTGCACCGCCCGGTGCTGGTGCTGGCGCTGGGCGTGGCGCCGGGCCGGGCCGACCTGACGCTGGAGCGTGTGGCCATCAACGTGGACGACGCACGCATCCCCTGCAACGCCGGCCTGCAGCCCATTGACGAGCCCGTGGTGCCCGGCGGCCCGGTGGCTTACTTCAGCGGCTTGCCCATCAAGGCCATGGTGGCGGCCCTGCTTGATGCGGGCTTGCCGGCGTCGGTGTCACAGACGGCGGGCACCTTTGTCTGCAACCACGTCTTTTACGGCTTGATGCACGCGCTGCGGCGCCGGCCCCGCACACGCGGCGGCTTCATGCACCTGCCGCTGTTGCCCGAGCAAGCGGCTGCACATGCCGATGCGCCCAGCCTGGCACTGCACGAGCAGGTGCGTGGCGTGCGCCTGGCACTGGCCACCGCGCTGGCCACGGCAAGGGACGTGCGTGCCGGTGGCGGCGCTGTCGCATGAAACCTGGCGCGCTGTAAGAATCGGGCGTTGCGCTCGACCCCGTCTCACGCAGGCGGTGGCGCCTGCCGCCCTGCGCATTCGCCTTTACCCGTCCGCACTCAAGGAGCTTTCTGCATGAACCAGCGTCTCATCATTTCTTCTGCCCTTGCTTCAGCCTTGGCCCTGGGCTTGCTGGGCGAGTCCGCTGCCCAGGACATGGCCAAGCCCGGTGGCAAGGAAAAGTGCTTTGGCGTAGCCAAGGCGGGGCAAAACGACTGCGCCAACCTGTCGGGCAGCCACTCGTGCGCCGGCCAGGCCAAGGTCGACAACGGCCCCGACGAATGGAAGTACGTGGCCAAGGGCACCTGCAAGGACATGAAGGGCATGAGCGAAGCCGAAGCCAAGAAGTTGGCCAAGAAGTAAGCCGGCGTCCGGCCGCCACTGCAGCGCCAAGGCCGCACGCCGTGTCGCAGCCATCCACACCACCCTGGGCTGGCATCGGCCTGCGCCAGCCGCACTGCAAGGCGCTGCTGCAGGCCCCGCCGGCGTTGGGGTTTGTGGAAGTGCACTCAGAAAACTACTTTGGTGATGGCGGCGCTGCGCTGGCCGTGCTGCAAGCGGCGCGGGCCCATTGGCCGGTGAGCCTGCATGGCGTGAGCCTGTCGCTGGGGTCTGCCGTGGGCCTGGACCCGTGGCATCTTGACCGCCTGGCCGCGCTGGTGGCGCGCACAGACCCGGTGCGTGTCAGTGACCATACCAGCTTTGCCCGCGCCCCGCGCACGCACGCCGGCCCCGTGGTGCATGGCAGTGACCTGCTGCCGATTGCCTTTACCCCGGCGGCGCTGGACATCATGGCCAGCAACGTGCAGCAGGTGCAAGACCGGCTGCAACGCCCGCTGCTGGTAGAAAACCTGTCGGCCTACCTGCACTGGGCCGACGACAGCCTGGCCGAGCCCGACTTCTTCAACCGCCTGACCCGCCGCACGGGCTGTGGCCTGCTGCTGGACGTGAACAACCTGGTCGTCAACGCACTCAACGCAATCAACGCCCGCGGCGCCTTCCACAAACAGGGCGCACGGGCTGGCCAGCGCGACGAAGCCGCCGCCGTGTCGGCCGCCTGCGATTGGGTAGACGCCATCACCGCCGGCAGCGTGGGCGAGATTCACCTGGCCGGCTACCAGGACACCGGCGCCATCGTCATAGACGACCACGGCAGCCGCGTGCGGGCGCCGGTGTGGCGCGTCTTTGAGCACGCCCTGCGCCGCCTGGGCCCGCTGCCCACGCTGGTGGAATGGGACACCGACCTGCCCGAATTGCCTGTGCTGCTGGCCGAGGCGGCCCACGCCGAACACTTGCTTCAAAGCGTGCCGCAGGCCTGCACCGCATGACACCCGCCGGCACCACCGTTCACATCAACGGCAGCGACACCGCCAGCACTGCGGCCAGTACAACAGCGCGCGACAAGGAAGCGTTGCGCCAGCAGATGCTGCTGCGCGCCCTGTGGCACGACGCCCGCCCGGCCGTGGTGGCCGGCTGGATGCGTGACGGCGAGTCTTTTGCGCGAGGCCTGCAGGCCTACCAGGCCAACGCCGGCGCGCTGGCCGAGCGTGCCCTGGCTGCCGCCTACCCCACCGTGATGCAGTTGCTGGGCGACGAGTCCTTTGCCGGCTTGGCACGTGCGTTCTGGCACCGGCATGCGCCCTTGCTGGGCGACGTGGCGCGCTGGGGCGGCGAGCTGCCGGCCTTCATCGCCGCCGCCGATCAGCTGGCTGAAGAGCCCTATCTGGCCGACGTGGCGCGGCTGGAATGGGCCGTGCACACCGCCCACACGGCGGCCGACGGCCCGGCCGCACCACAGGGCCTGCACCTGCTGGCGCAGGCCGACCCGGCCACGCTGTGGCTGCAACTGCAGCCGGGCGCGGCGCTGGTGGTGTCAACGCACCCTGTGGTTGCCATCTGGCAGGCGCACCGTGCCGTGGTCGGGCGCGGTGCCGACGATGGCGACGATGGCGATGGCGATGACAGCGACGACAGCGACGAAGCCAACGAAGCCAACGAAGCCGAAGGCGGCCCCGACGGTGCCCACGACCGCTTTGCCGGCGTGCGCCAGGCCTTGGCCGAAGGCCGCGCCGAGTCTGCCCTGGTGTGCCGTCAAGGCTGGCGTGTGCGGGTGCATGCGCTGCCTGCCGCCACGCTGCCCTTTGTGCGCGCCGTGCTGCAAGGCCAGCCGCTGGCCGGGGCGCTGGCGGCAGCGCAAGCGCAAGCACACACCCCAGGCTTTGACTTTGAACCCTGGCTGATCGGCGCGCTGCAAGCCGGCTGGCTGGCCGGCGCCAGCCTTGCACTCCCGCTGCCCAGGGACGACTGAAGCACTTTCGTGCTGCAAACCGTGGCCCCGTCCTGGCGTTGTGCCGTGCAGGCGCCGCAAGCCCTGCAACCGCTGGCCCTGCCGGCGCTGCTGCAGCGGGGCCGGGGCGCTGGTCGGTGGCTGCCCGGCTGCACTCGCGCCGGCAATTACCCCACCCTTGCGTGGCGCGCATGGGCCGGGCCACACTCTGCGCGTGGCGTCAGGGTGGGCAAACCGGAGGATGGATGACGAGACTTCCAAGAGAGCAAACAGCGGGCATGGCCGCCTTGGCAACGTGGGCACTGTGTGGCTTGTTTGCAGCCTGGGCGCCGCGCGCCGCCGCCGAGGCACTGCCTGCAGACCCGCTGCAACGTGAGTGCTGGCTGCAAAGCACGCGTGAACGCACCCGGGTGCGGCTGGTGGAGCCCACGGCCGTGGATGTGTCCAACCTGCGCGACGGCGCCACCGTCAGTTCGCCTTTTCGTGTGGACTTTTCCATCCGGGGCATGGGCGTCATTCCGGCCGGCAAGCCGCACCCCAAGGCCGGCCACCACCACCTGCTGGTGAACATGACGCTGCCGCGCAACCCTGCAGACCCCATACCCTTCAACGACTTCCATCGCCACTTTGGCAAGGGGCAGACCAGTGCCGTGCTCGCGCTGCCACCGGGCCGGCACCGCCTGCGGCTGCTGTTTGCCGACCACGACCACAAACCCTACTTCGTGTTCAGCCCCGAGCTGCGCGTGAACGTGCGTGGCCCACGCGGTGCACCGCCCCAGGTCACCCGCGCCGAGTTCGAGGCCACCTGCCGCGCCTGGTACGAGGACGAGGTCTCGCGCCCCCGGCCCGAAGGCGTGCGTGCGCTCATCACCAATGTGCGCGACGGCGAGCCCGTGGTCAGCCCCGTCAACCTGCGTTTTGCGGTAGACGGTTTTGGCGTGGCGCCCAAAGGCCACGGCGGCGCAGGCCTGGGGTTTTTCATGCTGGAGGCGGTGCGCGCCGACGGCGGTGGCACACAGGCGGTAGACCTGAGCCACGGCGCCACGCAGGCCACGCTGACGCTGCCGCCTGGCAACTACACGCTGCGCCTGCGGTTTGTGGACGACAGCGGCGGGCGTGACTTGACCCCCGTGTCAGAGACCCGGCTTGTGGTGTCGGGCCAGGACCGCTTGTGAACCCCCGCCCGTGCTTGACCGCGCGCTGACCGCGCTGGCCCGCCGCCCGCTGGTGGCAACGGCGCGTGGCCTGGTGCGCCTGGGCGTGGGTGCCGACGCCGTGACGCTGGCCGGCTTTGCCACCGGCCTGGCCGCAGCGCTGTGCATTGCCACGGGTCGGCCGCTGGCCGGGCTGGCGTGCCTGCTGCTGAGCCGTTTGCTCGACGGCCTTGACGGTGCCGTGGC
>CAZUKT010000379.1:0-4901 GCA_964620975.1 uncultured Rubrivivax sp.
GCATCTGCTCGATGGAAAAGCGCCAGTGGTAGTTGGTCATGCGCACGTCGTCACCTTCCACCGGATTGGCGATGGCGATGGCAGCGTGTTCGATGCGGCCCTTCGAGCCAGGCGGCAAGCCGCCCAGGTAAGCGCTGACGGCCGCATGAAAGTCTTCGTGCTCTGCACAGCGCAGCGACGCCGTGTGCTCAAACAGCCCAGTAGCAGTTTCGACGGTGAACCGGGCGTAGGTGCCGCCGATGTCGGCCAGCAACCGAGGGCTTTCAAATGGGGGCATGGCAATCCTGGGCACAAGCAGCCGCCGGGCTGCGACAAGACCAACGTTGACGGCATTGTGCGGCACAAGCCGGGAGCGTTGGCGGGCGGGCTGCGGGCGGCGCGCTGTAGCTTCACTACAGGCGTTTGCGCAGCCGCCCTAGCGTCTTTAGGACCGCCACGGGGCTTGGGTCACGTTTGCGCTCTTGTTCGGCGGCTGTAGTTTTGCTACCGTCCGCCGCTTTGATTCCATGGCCTCGGCAGGCCCAGGGCAGAGCAAGTGCAAGCGATTCATCGGTGTCCAACACAGCCGGGCCGGCACGCCCGCCCGGCAGATTCAACGGGTTTTGGGGCATGAACGATTTCCGTCACGCCACGGCGTCTGTGCCTGCGGTTGCAGCGGCAACCAAAGGCCTGGCGCGGCCTTGGCTGGTGGCCGACATTGGCGGCACCAACGCCCGTTTTGGCTGGTTGGCCGATGGCTCCGAGGTGGTGGCGCATGTGGCCACCCTGCGCGGCGCCGACCACGCCAGCCCGGCCGCTGCCGCCTTGGCCTACCTGGCGCAACTGGCACAGCAATTGGGCGGTGCCTACTCACCACCACGCGCCGGCGCCTTTGCCGTGGCCACGGCCGTGGGCGGCGACCAGGTTGCCTTCACCAACAGCGGCTGGGTGTTTTCACGCGAAGCCACGCGCCAACAGTTGGCCATGGACGCGCTGCTGATCCTGAACGACTTTGAAGCCTTGGCACTCTCACTGCCCCGGCTGCACGGCGCCCAGGTGCGTGCAGTGGGCCCGGCCAGCGCACCGGCTGCGGGGGGTGCGCTGGCCGTCATCGGCCCCGGCACCGGCCTGGGCGTTGCCGGTCTCGTACCCACGGCGCACGGTTGGGTGGCCCTGCCCGGCGAGGGCGGGCACGCCAGCATTTCGGCGGCCGACGACTTTGAAAGTGCGCTGTTGGCCGCCGTGCGGCGCGAGCACCCGCATGTGTCTGCCGAACGGCTGCTGTCGGGCATTGGCCTGCCGGTGTTGCATGCGGCGGTGGCGGCGGTGGCTGGGCAGCAGGCGCCGATGCTGAGCGCCAACCAGATTGTCGAACGCGGCTTGGCCGGGCAGGACGAACTCTGCAGCCGCACGGTGGACAGCTTTTGCGCGCTGCTGGGCAGCTTTGCCGGCAACGTGGCGCTGACGCTGGGCGCGCGCGGCGGCGTCTACATTGGCGGCGGCATCGTGCCCCGGTTTGGCGAGCGCTTTTACACGTCGCGCTTTCGCGAGCGTTTTGAAGCCAAGGGGCGATTCCAGGGTTACCTGCAGGCCATTCCCACACTGCTCATCGTTGACACGCTGGCCGCACTCACCGGGGCGGCACTGGCACTTGAACAGCACGGCCGCTGAACTTTGTACGCCGCAGCAGCGGGGCTGCCAGGGCAAGTTTCAAAACGGCATCAGCTTCAGGTCAAAGGCCCGTTCGACGAACCAGGCCGCAGCTATCAGCGCGATCAGCACCGAGCCCCCCACCAGCACCGCACGGCGGTAAAACCAGCTGCGCCGCAGGGCATAGGCCACAGGCAGGAACACGGCCACGATGGCCAGTTGCCCGCCTTCCACGCCCAGGTTGAAGCCCAGCAGCGCCAGTGCCAGCGCGCCTTGTGGCAAGCCCAGGTCAGCCAGCACGCTGGCAAAGCCAAAGCCGTGCACCAGGCCAAACACAAAGGCCACGATCCAGCGGCCGCTGTGAAACACCGGCCACAAGTTGTTCAGGGCCGCCATCACCACCGACGCGGCAATGGCCGATTCCACCAGCCTTGACGGCAGTGTCACCAGGCCCAGCGTGGCCAGACTCAGCGTGATGGAGTGCGCCACCGTGAAGGCGGTGACGATGCGCAGCACGTCCCAGAACGCCGCCGAGAACCGCGACACCGCTTGCCACGGGCCATGGCGCGGCGGCACGCCGATGAGCGCCCAGGTGCCCACGGCCGGCAGCAGCAGCGACAGCAGGAAAAGGATGTGGTCAAAGCCGATCCAGATGTGCCAGACACCGTCGCGCAGGTAGTCCCCCAACTGCTGCCAGGCGCTGGTTTCTTGCAGCACAAAGTCTTGCACTGGTGCGTGGGGCCCCAGGATGGCGGTGCGCGTGGCGCCTAGTGCCGACAGTTTGAGCAGCCCACGGTGCTTGGGGTCGGTGTCGGCAAACAGCGTGTATTGCAGCTTCAGCGTCTGCGGCCTGGCGGCGCAGGCCCACTGCAGCGGCAGCACGGTGTAGGCGCCGTCGGTGTGTTCGTCCACCTGCTGCACACCCACGCTCAACGTGCACGGTTTGCCGTCGGCCGCCACCACGAGGCGGGCGCTGGCATAGGCGGCAATGTCAGCATGGCGGGCCCGCAACTCACCCCAGGTGATGGCGCCGTCGCCGTCGGTGTCCAGGCCGATGGCAAAGTCCAGGTCCCGCAGGTGGATGTCCCACTGGCCGGTTATCTGTGCCGTGTCACCCACGGCAATGGCCAGGTAACTGTCGGACGGCTTGTGCGCCAGCGCGCCACCCGCGGCGCCCAGCATCGCCAGACCCAACACCAGCGCGCGCAAAGCGAGGCTGGAAACAAGGCACAAGGCCCGGGACATGAACGCCAAGCCGGCCATCAACGCAGCCCCTGCACCTGGCTGGCCAGACCGCGCAAGACAAGGCTTTCGATGCCGCTGCGGGCGATCCAGGCCAACACCGGCCCGGCTGCGGCGCGGTCATTTGCGGCCAGTGCGGCTTCAAGCAGCACACGGGCGTCGGCCGGTTCACGCTGCTCGGCCCAGTTTTCACGTGCCAGCTTCAGCGCCGTGGGCACGTCAGCCCGCAGCGCCAGCACAAAACGCGCTTCTTCCTTGCGGTGGCTGGCGTCGCCACGCTGGCGGGCGGCATCAAAACGCGCCGCCAATTCAGTGGTGTATTGAGCCGCAGACGGGTCCTGGGCGGCATGCGCGGCCAGCGCCAGGCGCAGCAGCAACACGTCGGCGCGGCCCTGGCCTTGCAGCAGGCTCAGCACCTCGGCCGGGCGCTTGCGGTCCAGCAAGAAATCGGACATCGCAGCCAGCAGGTAGACGTCGGGCTGGCCCAGTGCCAGCGCCTGGCGGAAGGCAGCTTCGGCTTCGGCCCCGTGGCCCAGGCGCTCTTCAGTTTCGGCCAGGCGGGTCAGGCTCCACAGGCGCTGAGCGGTTGGCACGTCGGCCTGCTGCAGCGCACTGCGCAGCGCAGCAACGGCTGCTGGGGCTTGGCCGGTGGCGGCGCCCACCTGGGCCCGGCAAGACACACCGATGAGCGGCGGCGCCAGGGCCTGCAGGCGCTGGCAAGTGGCGCCGGCGCCGGCATAGTCGGCCAGCACCATTTGAATGGCCAACTGCCACGACAAGGCCTGCGCGTTGCCTGGCTCGGCAGACAGCACAGCGGCCAGGTCGGCCAGCGCAGGCTCGAATTGATGATCAAACTGCAGCAGCATGGCGCGCAACACGCGCACGGCAGGCGGCGGCGCAGGCAGCGCCCACCAGGGTGACAAGGCCGCCTGGGCGTAGCCGATGAAGCGCGGGTCGCCGGTGGCGCCCACTTCGTCAAAGTAGCGTTCGGCCAGCCGGGTGGCGGTGGCCAGGTCTTGCGGCTGCGCGCGCCAGGCCTGACGCAGCGCCAGCAACTCACGTGCGGCAGGGTCGCTGGCGCGGGCGGGCAGACGCTCAAGCACTTGGCTGTCGGCAGCGGGGGTAAAGGGCGCGGCCGATGCGGGGGAGGCGGTTGCGACAAAGAGCGCAAGGCCCAGGATTTGGAGGCGGTTCAGCACGGGGCGCATGGTAGCCGCGCCCGGTGGGCCCACCGGCACCGGCAGTGGAGGCCTAACATGAAGTGCAACAAAGAGTCTGTACGGTCGCTGTCAACCGATCGTGAACAAGTGCGTTGTGGCTAGGCCGGTGGCAACTTTGCAAGTGATTGCGGGTGGTGCCGGTGGGCAAGGACGCACCAAGATGGGGATCAACCCACGCGGAACAACCCAGCCCAGGACCGACACAACTTCATCACCCCCCGAGAGACCCACATGACCAAGACCCTGACCGCCCTGATCCTTGCCGCCTTCGCTTTCAGCGCCCAAGCCGCTTCGCACGCCGGTGCCGCCCCCATGAAGGCTGACGCCGCCAAGCCCGCCGCCGCTGCCGCCCCCATGAAGGCTGAAGCCGCCAAGCCCGCTGCCAGCGCCCCCGCCAAGAAGGCCAAGGCCGCCAAGAAGGCCGCTTCCGCTGCCAAGTAAGCCACCAGGCTTGCAGAAAAAAAGGGCAGGTGCTCCGGCACCTGCCCTTTTTCTTTGCCCGACATGCCTTGGGCACGTCCGTGGCGAGCCAGGGCTTGTGGTGCCACCGTTCAACGAGGCCGGGCCGCACATGGCGCGGCGCCTGAAGTTCAGGCGCGCAGTTTGGCCAGCGCCAGGTATTCGGCCACTGGCACTTCTTCGGCCAGTCGCTGCAGGTCAAAACCCGTCTGCAGACCTTCTTCGGTGATCCAGCGCCCCAGCGTGTGGCGCAGCAGCTTGCGGCGCTGCGAAAACGCCGCCGTCACCAGCGCACCCAGCCGCAGCGCGTCCACCGCCTCGTCCAAGGGCAGCGGCTCCATGCGCACCACA
>CAZUKT010000380.1:0-4897 GCA_964620975.1 uncultured Rubrivivax sp.
ACCCGCCGGCCCGATCGCTGGAGTCGAAGGCCGACGGCGTGCGCCACTTCGTTGTGCACGATTGTCAGCTCGGCCGGCCAGGCGCGGGCGCGGCGCCAGAGGGAGCCCGCGGGTCCGAGCGACCCAGCGGCGGCCCGCCCCCAGCGGCCTACCAGTGGATGGTGAAGTAGACGAACTTGGCTGGCACGTCGATGGACTTGTAGCGGATCTGCGTTTCAGTGCCGGGTGGCGCTTCACCTTCAGTCCAGCCGTCGCCCAGGGTTCGCGCATTGAACTTGCGACCCCACCCGACACCGAAGTGCCAGTTGAAGTCGTTTGACTTGCGCACGCCACCGCCAATGGCCAGACCGACACCCAGAAAGTTAATGATCTGGCCGTTGACCGCGCCGCTGGTGGGCATGGCTGCGGCCACCATCAGGGGTAGAAGTGCTTGGCCACGAGCATGGACGACTCGTGGCGGATTTCGGCGTTCACGCGCACCTTGTTGTCGACGATGGACGCGTCGGTGATGGTCTTGACCTTGGGCACCACCACGGCCACTCCGACAGCCCAATTGGCGAAGAAGTCGGTCTTGGCTTCGTCTTCAGGCGTGGTCACCAGCACACACTTCTTGTCCTTGAGCTGGAGCCCGACCACGCGCGAGTCGCACGCAGGCTTTGGTTCGCTGCCGGTCACAGCGGCGCATTTGACGGTTGCATCCGCTGTCCATTTCAGCGCCGGACCCTTGCACTTCTGCTCGCTTTCTATCGCGGCGACAACGGCTGCCTTGGGCTGGCAGACGCCGCCCTTGAACTCAAACGGCTCCTCGCAGGTCGGCAAAAGTCCTGCCGGGTCTATCTCCGCAGCCGCAGCGGGCGCTGCGGCACACAGCGCCCACCACAAACCCAAGCACAGCCTGGCCGCTGGGGCAAAAAATCGGTGTCGCATGGCCTGTCTCCTTGACAGCGCGCCGCCCACTGCGGGCGGCGTTCAAGGAGCGGTTTTTAGTACAGGCCCTGCCACCCACCATCCCCGTCATTGATGACGCGCTGGTGCTGCCGTCATCCCAAGCGGGGACGCTCCCCAAACGCCGGCCTGGCCACGCCCACCCGTTCAATGCCCTTCAAGGCCTCGTCCACCGCAGCCGCGAGTTGCTTGTCGCGCTCTGGTGCATTGAAGACGTCGTCTTGCGGCGCATTGGCCACGGCAATCTGCGGGTCGGTGCCGTAGTTTTCTACGGCCCAGCCCACGTCCTTGAACCAGAAGCTGTATTCGGGCTGCGTGGTCTCGCTGCCGTCGATGAGCTTGTGGCGCGGCCAGATGCCGATGACACCGCCCCAGGTGCGCTGGCCCACCAGCGTGCCGATGCCCATGAGCTTGAAGCCGTGGCTGAAGATGTCGCCGTCGGAGCCGGCGTGTTCATTCGTCAGCGCCACCACGGGGCCGGCCGGTGCTTCGTCGGGGTAGCAGCTGACCTGGCCCCAGCGCTGCACGTTCCATGCAATGCGCTTGCGCGCCACCTTCTCCAGCAGCAACTGGCTGACGTGGCCGCCGCGGTTGTAGCGCACGTCCACCACCAGCGCGTCGTGGTCACATTCGGTGCCGAAGTAGCGGTGGAATTCAGCAAAGCCGGCGCTCATCATGTCGGGCAGATGAAAGTAGCCCACGCGCCCGCCGCTGGCGCGGTGCACAAAAGCGCGGTTGCGTTCGACCCATTCGCGGTATCGCGCCGGGGCTTCGTCGGCCAGGGCGGTGACGAGCACGTCGCGCTGCGTGCCTTGTGCGCTGGCCAGCGTCAGCGCCACCTTGGCGCCGGCATGCTGCACCAGCAGCGCCTGCGGCGGTGTGGTGGCGTCCACCGGCACGCCACCCACGGCCACGATGCATTCACCGGGTTGCGTCTGCACGCCCACGGCGTTAAGGGGTGAATCGGCCGCAGCGTCCCAGGCGTCGCCCTGCACGGTGCTGACGATTTCCCAGCCCTGCGCGGCAGGCCGCAACTCGGCCGCCAAGTGGCCCAGCGCCACGGCCGGCGGCTTGCGGTGGTCGCCACCCACTTCATAGGCGTGGGACGTGCCCAGTTCGCCCTGCAGTTCCCAGATCAGGTCACTCAGTTCGCCGCGTGTGGCCACACGCGGCAGCAGCGCGGCGTAACGCTCGCGCATGGCCGGCCAATTGATGCCCGACATGTCTTCAACCCAGAAATGGTCACGTTGCAGGCGCCACACCTCGCCATAGATCTGCGCCCATTCCTGCAACGGCTGCACAGCCAGGCGCACACGGGCCAGGTCGATGTGGCCGCTCTCGCGTGACGGCTTGTCGCTCTGTGGCGCACGTTTGCCGTCTGCTTTGCGGGTGGCGTCTATGGCCTGCAGCCGCGCGCCGTGGCGCAGCAGCAGCGTGTGGTGGTCGGCGGCCAGCACAAAGCTGTCGGCCTGCTCGGCCAGGGTCTTGGTGTCGCCGGTGGCAAAGTCAAACACTTCCACGCGGGCGGGAGACTCCTTGTGCCCGCCGCGACCGTGGGCACCGGCTATGGGCAGCGTGGTCCACACCACCTTGCCCTTGGCCACGCCGGCGATCTGGCCGTAGCGGCCCTCTCGCACCGGGAAGGCGGCCACACGGCGTGCCAGGCCGGCGGGCTCGACGGCGGGAAGGGCGGGTTTGTCTGCGCCCATCTTGTGTTCGTCGTCGGGCCCACCTTTCAGGCCACGGGGCGGGGGCTCAAATGGCGCCGGCCCGCCAGCCTGCAGGGCAATGAGGTAAGGCCGCGCCGCACGTGGAAAGCTCAGCGCAAACTGCACCGCGTCGTACACCGGGTCAAAGGTGCGCAGCGACAAGAAATACAGGTACTTGCCTTCGGGGTCAAAGGCCGGTGCGTAATCGCGGAATTCGGGTTGCGTGGCCAGCAGTTGCTGGCCGCTGGCCACATGGTGCAGCTTGATGGCGGTGTGCCGCATGCTGGTGGCGTAGGTGTAGGCCAGCCACTGGCCGCAGGGCGACCACACGGGGTCTTCAATGCGGGCGTGGCCGCTGTGGTCCACGCGGTTGAGTGTGCCGCTTTCGGTGCAGCCCACCCACAGTTCGTTGCGGTGGTTGGCCAGCGCCAGATGCGTGCCCTGCGGTGCGGGGCGCAGCGCGGTGATGCGCCCCAGGCTCCACGGCAGGGCGCGTGTGCCTTGTGGGGTGATGACTTCGACTTGTTCTTCGCCGCTGGCGTCAGAGGTGCTGACGAGTGTGCTGCCGTCGGCCAGCCACTGCGCCAGGCGGCGGCGTGCGGCGCCGCTGCCATGCTGGCGCACCGCGCCTTCCCACAAGGCCATGGTGAAGATCTGGCCACGGGCTTCCAGCGCCACGCTGTGCCCGGCCGGGTGCAGTGCCACGCCCTGCAGATGTTCGGCCAGCGGTACGTGGCGGCGCGCTGTTTGCGCACGCGCGCTGGGCACTTCAATCGGCAGGGCACGCGTGGTGTCTTGCGCCGGGTCATACAGCCACAGCTCACCGCCACACTGGTAGACGATGCGTGCGCCGTCGCTGGCGGCGTGGCGTGCATACAGGCCCTGGTGCTGGGTGTGGCGGCGCAGTGCGCTGCCGTCGGGGGCGCAGGAATACAGGTTGCCGGTGCCTTCAAAGTCGCTCAGGAAGTACACGCGCCCACCCAGCCACATGGGCGCAGTGATGTTGCCTTGCAGCGCCGCCAGCCGCGTGAAAGCGCCGCCGCTGGTGTCTTCCATCCACAAGTGCCCGGCGGTGCCGCCCCGGTAGCGTTTCCAGCGTGCCGGGTCGGCCGTGTTGCGGCCGATGACGCGCCGGCCTTCGGGCCCAATGGCCAGGTGGTTGACCTGCCCCAGCGGCACGCGTTCCGGCACCCCCCCATGCACCGGCAGCAGGTAGGCATGCACGTTGCGAAAGAAGGGCTGCCCGTGGTTGCTGCTGAAGATGATGCGGCCGTCTGGCGCAAAGCCGCGCACGGCAAGATCGCTGCCCAGCCACGTCAGGCGCCGCGCCGGGCCGCCGGCAGCGGGCATGCACCAGACCTCAGTGTGCAGGGCGTCGCGCCCGGTGTAGGCCAGCCACTGGCCGCAGGGCGACAAACACGGCGTGGCCGGCTCCGATACACCCGCCGTGAGCCGCTGCGCCACGCCGCCATGCACGCTGGCGCGCCACAGGTCGTCGTCGCTGACGAAGACCACCGTGTCGCCCTGCAGCGTTGGGTGGCGCAAGTAGGCCGGCATGCAGGAAGGGGCGTTTGTGGCGCTTGCGGCGGTTGCGGCATTGGTCATGGCAGGCCTTGTGGGCAGTGGGTTTTCATCATCCCACGCCACTTGTGCAGCACGCCATGACCACGTCCCCCTTTGGGTGGGGCTCCCCCCGCCGAGGGATGGGAACACCCGAAGGCCGGGCAGATCATCGCGCCCGCTGCGGCCCCTGCTGCAACGCACAAGGAAACAGACCATGCGATTCAACGAATGCCATGAAGGCGACTACCGCATCTACGTGGGCGCACTTGAAGCGCCGCGCGGCGACGGCTACATCGCCGCGCTCATCGTCAACCGCGAGCGCTGTGCGCCCGGCGCAAACCGCGAAGCCTTCCGCGACGAAAGCCTGGCCTGCGGCTACCGCTGGCGCTCGGCCGACGAGGCCATTCACTACGCCATGAACCGCGCACGGGAACTGATCCGCACCCGGTCACAGATGTTGACGTGCTGATGGGTTGAGCAAGGCAGCGGTCAGCGGCGCCTGCCCCGCCGGCCGCACCCGGTTCAGGCCGGGATAATTGCGCCATGGTGATCAAGCAGCGTGTGGTGGTGGGGCTTTCGGGGGGCGTGGACTCCGCCGTGAGCGCCTGGCTGCTCAAGCAGCAGGGCCATGAAGTGGTGGCCATCTTCATGAGGAACTGGGAAGACGACGACGACAGCGG
>CAZUKT010000381.1:0-4867 GCA_964620975.1 uncultured Rubrivivax sp.
GCAGCGCACTCTGCCGGGCAGGCGCACGCGCCAGTGCGGCCGGCTCGTCCACCGGGTCGTCGTCGTGCGCGGCGGCGGCACTGAGCAAGGTGCTGTGCACCAGGGCACCCGGGCTGGCCAGGTCGCGCACCAGGCCTGAAAAGCTGCCTATGGCCCAGCGGCGGTCAAAACGGGCGGTGTAGGGCTCCAGGTCTTGCAGCGGCACGGGCTGCCCACGTGGCAGCAGCGGCGTGCAGGCCACCTGCGCCGCCGGTGTGGCGGGCAAGAGATGAATGCCGGCGCAGCCTTGCACCGCCGCCCGCACCAGCGGCATCAGGGCCCCGGGGGCCACGGCTTGGCCATCGGGCGGCGGGCCCGTCAGCACATGGCCTGCGGCGCTGCGGTGCCAGGTGCATGCCGCGCCGTGGCCCGCCTTCAGTGCCGCCAGCCCCACCCACAAGGCGTGGCGGGCACGGGTCAGCGCCACGTAAAGCAGGCGCAGGTCTTCACGCTGGCGTTCCAGGTCGTCGGCAGCAATGTCTTCGGCGCCAGGTTGCAGTTGCAGGTGGCGCTGGCCGCTTGCATCCACACGGCTGACCTGGTGGGTGTTGGCCTTGTCGCGGCCCCGGAAGCTGCTGGCAAAGGGCACAAAGACCACCGGGTACTCCAGACCCTTGCTCTTGTGGATGGTGATGAGCTTGACGAGCTCGGCATCGCTTTCCAGCCGCACCACCTGGTCGTCACCCGCCGCGCCCTCCCCCGCCGTTTGGGCGGCCAGCCAGCGTATGAGCGCCTGCTCGCCTTCCAGTTGCACGCTGGCGGCCTGCAGCAGCTCGGCCAGGTGCAGCACGTTGGTGAGGCGGCGCTCGCCGTCGGCCGGGGCGGCGACATTGGCGGCACCTGCGCAATCTGCGGCATCAGCGGCATTGGCAGCAGCGTCAAGGCCAGGCCCGGCCAGCCAGCGCGCAGGCAGGCCCAGCAGGTGCAAGCTCTGGCGCAACATGGCCAGCACGCCCTGGCCCTGCCAAACGCCTTGCAGCCGGCGCAGTTGCTCGGCGCGCACCTCAAAGGCCTCGTCGTCGGCCGCCAGTGCAAGCAGTTCGGCCACGCTCAGGCCCACGGTGCGGGTGGCCAGTGCGGCGCGCGCCAGACGCACGTCACGCGGCGATGCCACGGCGCGCAGCCAGCGCAGCAGGTCGTGCGCCTCGGCGCTGCTGAAGACCGAGTCCTTGTCCGACAGGTACACCGAGGCCACCCGCCGGCGCCGCAATTCACGCCGCACGGCAGCGGCCTCCTTGCCGGTGCGTACCAGCACCGCCACGTCGGCCGGCTGCAGGCGGCGTGGCACCTGCCCCGGCTGCACAAAGGCGGCGGCCGGGTCGTTCAGCAGCGTGGTGATCTGCTCGGCGCAGCGTGCGGCAAATTCACGGCGGCTGGTGCTGGCGTCCAGCAGCGTGTCGTCCAGCACCAGTTGCAGGGCCGGCAGCGGGCCGGCCGATGTGACCAGGGCTTCGTCGCGCCCCTGGGCTTTGACGCCAGCAAACGGCAGCGGGTTGGCCGCCGCGCCAGGGCCCGCCGTGCGGAACATGAAGGCCCCCGCGCCCGGCCGATCTTCGGCCTGCGCAAACAGGTGGTTCACGGCCTGCACCAGCGGGGCCGTGGACCGGTGGTTGGTGCCCAGCACGTAGTGGCGGCCGGCCGTGGCCTGGCGTATGGCCAGGTAACTGTAGATGTCGGCACCGCGGAAGCCGTAGATGGCCTGCTTGGGGTCGCCAATGAGCAGCAACGCCGTGGCCGGGTCGTTGGCCTGCACGGGGTACAGGCGGTCAAAAATGCGGGCCTGCACCGGCGACGTGTCCTGGAACTCATCCACCAAGGCCACCGGATACTGGCCCACGATGCGCTGGCGCAGCCTGGCGGCACTGGCGCCTTGCTGTTGCGAGTCAAGCGCGTTGTCTAGACGGGTCAGCATGTCGGCAAAACCAAAGTGGCCGGTCTGCTGCTTCAACTCAGCCAGCCGCGTGGCGACGCGGGCCGCCGCGTGCAGGCGCAGCACAGGCGCCACTGCGGGTACGTCGGCAAGGTCTTGCTGCAGTTGGGCGAAGGCGGCGAACGGTGCAGGGGCGTCGAACGGGTGCCCGGGTTTGGCGGCTTCGTGCAGGCCTTCGGGTGTGAGGCGGGTGCTGCCCGTCTTCAGGTCCAGCACATCGGCCTGGGCGTCGTTGGCCCACGCGGCCAAGGTCTGCAGCCACCCGGTGTAGTGGCGCTGCGCCAGCTTGCGCTTGTCAAAGCCGCAGTCCTTGGCCGCCATCTGTGTGTCCAGCCAGGCCTGCATCTCGGCCGCACGCGCTGCCCAGCCCGCCTTCAGAGCGTTGACGGCCGCACGCCGCTGGCCCGACGCCCTGGCCATGAGCGCGGCCAGCGAACCCTGCCCGGCATCGGCTGGCAGCGTGTGCTTGAGCAGCGCCTGTGTGTCGTCGGCCAGGCGGCCGGCCTGCGGCCACACGGCCAGGGCGGCGTCCAGATCGGCGCCGGTCAGCGGATAGATCTGCTGGCGCCAGTAGTCGAGCGCGGCTTCGGTGTGCAGCGCGCGTTCGTCGGCGGCAAGCTCTTCGTCAAACAGGCAGCCGCTGTCAAAGGCGTGTTCACGCAGCATGCGCTGGCACCAGGCGTCTATGGTGTGCACGGCTGCGTCGTCCATGCTTTGCGCAGCCATGTCCAGCCGCCACGCCGCTTGTGTGCGTGCCGGGCCGCTTGGGTAGGCGGCACGCAGTTCGGCCAGCAGGGTGTCAACGGGTTCGTCGCAGCTGCGAAAAGCCCCTGCGGCCTGCAGCAGCCGTGCGCGGATGCGGTCTGCCAGCTCACGTGTGGCGGCGCGTGTGAAGGTCATCACCAAGATCTCTGACGGCAGCAGCGGCTGCGCAAACCCCTGCGCACCGCCGTGGCCCAGCACCAGCCGCAGGTAGAGCGCGGCAATGGTCCAGGTCTTGCCCGTGCCGGCACTGGCTTCTATGAGCCGGCTGCCCCACAGCGGCAGCGTCAGGGCGTTGAGGGTTTCACTCAAGGGCTTCACGCTTCACCGGCCTCGGGACCGAGCCCGTGCAAGTTCACCGTGGCGTGGTCCAGCACCCAGGCCCGCATGGGCGCCAGCACACGCTGCGCCAGATCGGCAAAACGGGCGTCGGCGGTGAGCGATTCAAAGTCGGGGAACTGTCGGGCCAGGCAGCCGTCTTGCACCTCGCCACTGCGCTGCGGGCTGCCTTCGTAGACAGCCTGCACGTCGGGCGTGCCGGCCACCCAGGCCAGGCCTGTCTTGCATGGCAGTGGCAAGGGGCTGGCCATGCCTTGCACCCAGGTTTGCAGCAGCGTGGCCAGGTGCAATTCGGCATCGGCCTGCGGCAGTGGCTGCAAGGTGACGCAGGCGTCGCGCCCCACCACCACGCCCACCACCGGCACCGCGCAGGCGCTGCACACCAGCATGCGCACCCAGGCGGTGAGCATCTTGTCCAACACCACGGTGGGTTTCCTGATGCCCGCCACCAGCAGGCTGGGCTGCATTTCCATGCACACACGCAGCGTGCCGGCACTGCGCACGCCGGCAAGCCAGTCGTCCAGCGCCACGCCGCCGTGGTGCATCCGCAGCGGCTCTTTGGGCAAGGCCTGCGGATAGAGCGCCTGCAACTCGGCCCAGCAGGCCAGCATGGGTTGCAGCGTCTGCGCCAGCAACTGCTCGGCACGTTGGCCCAGTTCACCCAGCGGCAGCAGGCCACTGCGGCGGGCGCGGGCGGCTTGTGCAGCCACTTGTGCGGCCAGCGTGGGCGGCGATGCGGCTGCGCCGGCTGGCGCGCCAAGGGTCACCGCACCCACCACGTTCTCGGCCAGCACTGCCGCCAGGGCGCTGCTGAGCAACTGGTACTGGTGCAGACCGCCCAGCGCAAGCACTTCGTCGTCGTCATCGGCCGTGTCGTCGTCACGCAAGACCACGTCCAGACGTTGGCGGAAAAACTCTTTGACGGGATTCTTCAAGAAGCGCGCCAGCAAGGCCACCGTGAGCGGGGGCAAGGACTCTGGCGCTGCCACTGCGGCCAGCGGCGCGGCCGGGTCCTTGGCCGCGCGTTCGGCCGCGTGTTCGGCCGCATCTTTGGCCACAGCCACCGCCACATCAGCGGCCACATGCGCCATGCGCCATTCGCGGGCGTGGGTGAAGAGCCGCTGCGCCGCCGGCACATCCTGCGCCGCCGGCACATCGGCCGCCGCCTGCTCAAAGTAGCGGCGGCTGAAGGGCTGCAACGGGTGCTCGGTGGTGCGTGGGGCCAGCAAATCCCCAGGCCAACCTGCGGCCAGGTAGTCACGCAGTTGCGACACCAGCACCGAAGGCGGCTGCACGCTGTGGTCCCGCACGCTGCGGCCGGCCCAGCTGAGGTACAGCACCTGGCGTGCCGAAAGCACCGCTTCGAGCATCAGCTGGCGGTCGTCGTCGCGGCGCGAGCGGTCACCCGGCCGCGCCTGGCCGGGTTGGCCCATCAGGTCAAAGTCACTGCGGGCATGGCTGCGTGGGTAGTCGCCGTCATTCATGCCCAGCAGGCACAGCACTTCAAAAGGAATGGCCCGCATGGGCAGCAGGGTGCAGAAGGTGACACCGCCGGCCCGGAAGCGGCGGTTCAGCCCGGGTTCGTCCACGCCCGACAACCAGGCCTCACGCGCCACGGCCAAAGGCACGACGTCGGCAAAATTGGCGGTGTCGCAGGCGTCGAGCCAGGCACGCAAGGCGTCGTGCAGGGCGGCCAGGGTTTGGCGCTCGGCGGTCTGAAGGGGATCGGTTTCCTCGGGTTGTTTCTTTCCGCCGAATCCGCTTATAGTTGACTCGTATTTGCGCGGTTGATAGCCA
>CAZUKT010000382.1:0-4857 GCA_964620975.1 uncultured Rubrivivax sp.
GGTCCACTCCGCCATGTGCGGAGGAGCAGAGAGAACACTTCTCCGGTGAGGTTCTCTCCCGGAGGAACCGCGTCGGAGTAGTCCTCCGGGGAATCCACTCCGCAGAGAAGAGTAGATCATCTCCGACGCAGAGTAGCGCCTCGCCCGGGATGCTCTACGGAGTGGGGTATAAAAGCCTGTCGGCGATGTCGTGGGTACCCACCTGAGAGAGCCGTGCTACCCCCTTTGGTAGGGGGCAGCACGCAAGCCGGACAATGACTTGAGCGTCAGTGCGACGGACACCGGGGGGTCGTGGTGCCTTCGCCGCCACATGCGCGGTGGATGTCACCGTGGTGCCTCCACAATTCTCGGCAAAATTGCAAACGCGACAACGGATCCAGGATCTGGCCCGTAGTACTGGCCCACACAGCCCGTCAGCTACTCTCGATTGCCAAGCCCACGCTGGACAGCTTTGCCTTGTGTTTGGCTGCCGCCGCCGCTGAGGCGACCTGCTCTGCTTTGGTGAAGACGCATGGGCGCACAGGCACGGCGCCGATGGAAAGCGTGGTGCACTTGAAGAACCGCCGGACGCCCTGGCGGTCTTCGGCCTCGATGCCGCCCCGTTCAAGTGCGTCCTTGTCAAACAGCAGCAGCGCCCGTTCGTTGAAGGTGGCGATGACCCTTTCGCACCGGTCGAGCCAGTCGTCACTCTGGAACAGCACCACGAAGTCGTCGCCGCCGACATGGCCGACAAAGTCGCGGCGTGGATCACAGTGCGAAACCAGGGTACGCGCTACCAGGCGGATCATCTCGTCACCACGCCAGTAGCCGTAGTGGTCGTTGTAGGGCTTGAAGTCGTTGAGGTCGCAGTAGCAGGCCACAAACTCCCCACCGCTGGCCAACAAACGATCAATGTGCTCGCTGATCGGAATGTTGCCCGGCAAGAAGGTCAATGGGTTGGCATGACGCGCCGCTTCGATACGGGCCTCGGTGACCACGCGCACAAGCTGTTCGCCAGTACCCAGACCAAAGTATCGGCCCCCTTCGGTGACGACAAAACCTTCGGTCAGATAGCGTTGGTCTGAGGAGGTCAGCACTGCTGTCATCGCGTCAAGGCCAGTGTGCTTGTCCAGGATCAGCGGTGTCATGTTGGCAAAGAGCATGCAGGCCTTGCGGCCGTACAACTCCTTGAAGTACGGCCTTGCGTAGCGGTCAATGAAGCTCTGCCGGTTCAGCAGACCTACAGGCCTGCCTTCTTCCACCAAAGCCAGAGCGCGCACTGTCGAATCGTTGGCAAAGGCTTTGGCCACGTCGTCGATCAGCATGCCTGGCGCAATGGCCGGGGCTTTCGTCGCCAGTCGCTCCACTGTCAGATTGGCGCCTGCCGCCCGCGTCATCTCAGGCAGCACGGCGATTTCTGAACTGGCAATGACCTCCGCTGCCCGAGGCAAAACCTCCGTGGCCGGTACCGGGTTGGGCCGCCCCAGAAAGTAGCCCTGTCCCAACTCGATGCCAAGATCACGAACGATCTGGAGTTCTGCTTCGGTTTCGATGCCCTCGGCCACCAAGACGGTGCCAAAGGTCTCGGCGAATCGCGTCAGGCCCTTCAGCGTCTGAACCTTGACAGCATGGTCTGGCAGGTCGCGGATGAAGTACTTGTCGATCTTGACAAACTCCGGGCGCAGTTCGGCCCAAAGGCGCAAGCTGGAGCGGCCATCGCCGAAGTCATCGAGTGCAAATCGAAGGCCCTGAGTCCGCAATTCAGAGGCCACGTCAATCAGCTTCGGGATGTCAGTGACGTGTTCATGCTCCGTCACCTCAATAACAAGCGCGGCCGGGGAAATGGCGGCTGCTTCCAGGGACTTGATAAGCCCTGGCAATGTCAGACGGGCCACCATTTCGACAAGCGTGTGCGCGCTCAGGTTCAGGAACAGCCGCTTGTCTTGCGCGTGCTGCGTCCATGACTTCAAGCCCTCCCGCAGGCACGCCAGTTCCAGCTCAATGGTCAGGCCCTCAGTGCGCGCCGCCTTGAAGAGCGCGTCAGCAGAGTGGAGGTCAGAAGCAACAGGGCCACGGATCAGGCTCTCGTGCGCTACGACCACGCCACTCTTGAGGGCGACGATGGGTTGATAGTGGGCTTGAAGTGCTTTGCGAGCCAGTACCTGTCCGACGGTCTGCATCCTGATGGCGTCATTCAAACTTCGACGCATCGCGTCCAGTGCGGGCGTGTAGGCAAGTGCGTTCAATGCAGTTCACTCCTGATCCGGCCGTTGGTGGCGGTGGCCTACCAGCTTGCCCGGTATCGGCAAACATGGGACAAAGCTGAATCGCGCGAATTGCGATTTCAGGAGAGAACGTCTGTAGTCACTGGCATGCACATTGAAGGCCGCTTGGTCATCGCCGTGCCACACGGCTGTCATGAAGCGGCGGCAAGGAGTCCGTTGGTGGCGTGTGACAAACTGAAGACGGTGTGCCGACAGGCTGGACGTGGTGTCCAACGACAGTACGTCTCGGCAAATCGCAGCGGTCTCTCGAACGTCGATGTCAGCGCACATAGGCCCCGTGTGGGCGCTCTAGGTGGTCAGCACGTCATTCAAAGAACTCGCCACCATGTACGGTTCCGGGTTTGTGCCATCGCCAAGCGCCGCAAAGTGTGCCTCGTCGCACTCGATCTTGCCTTCTTCCTTGCTGCGCAAGTCGCCTGCGAACAGACTGCTATTGGTCTTGACCACGAAGTACAGGCGTTGCACCCCGTCCTTCTCCAGCAACAGCGCCCAGTCGGGGTTGTATGGCCCTAGTGGCGTGTGCACCTTGAACCAACTCGGCAGCTTGGCATACAGCACCACGCCTTCGTTCTTCTCAAGTGCATCGGCGAAGGCGCGCTCGGTGTCTGAGTCGTAGATGACGTGCTCGTAGATCGACCGCTGGGTGTCCAGCAGCATGTTGCGCAGGTAGCCTCTTTTGCACCGGGGCAAACCTCTGCGGTCTATGCGTCGTGCGTGTCTGCGCAACTCGCCGCCGGGCCGCGAGCGCCACGCCCCTTGGTCCGCGCCCTGCGTTGCGCCCTGGCCGCTTCTTGCACCAAGGCGGCGTTGGTCCATTGCTGGTGTTCTTCGGGCGTCTCCAGCGTCACCCGTCCCAGGGCGCCCGAGCGAAAGTCGTTGAGCACGGCCTCGGCCGCCTTTTGCAGGTTGTAGCCACCGCCGCTCATGACCAGGCCCCGCTGCCGTGCAATCTGCGCCAGCAGTTCGTCGGCGTGCATCGCCGCCACAGCCGCTGCATCAGTCAGTTTGTAGCGTGTGGCCACAGTGGCGGCATCGGTGGCTTGCAGCCGCTCCAACAGGGCCAGCGCCACTTCATGCTCGTCGTAGGCATTGCGGCCGACAGCGCCGCTGGCCGCCAGGTGCAGGCCGCTTTGTTCGACGGTGATGCGCGGCCACAGCATGCCCGGGGTGTCGTACAGCGTCACGTCGCTGGCCAGCGCGATGACCTGCTCGGTCTTGGTGATGCCGGCTTCGTCACCCGTCTTGGTGGCTTTGCGCTTGACGAGCGTGTTGATCAGCGTGCTCTTGCCCACATTCGGGATGCCGCAGATCAGCACGCGCAGCGGCTTGACCATGCCGCCCCGCAGCGGCGCCAGTGCCCGGCATGCCTGGATCAGCCTTGCGGCCGGTGCCGGCTCGCTGGCGTCCAGCCCGATGGCGCGTGTCGCGGGCAGGGCGTTGTAGTGGTCCAGCCAGAGCGCGGTGCGCACCGGGTCCGCCAGGTCCTGCTTGTTCAGCAGCTTGAGCGCGGGCTTGCCAGCGGTCAGGCTGGCCAGTAGCGGGTTGGCGCTGGCGCCGGGCAGCCGGGCGTCCAGCAATTCAACGACAACGTCGATGCCATTCTTGATGCGCGCGGTCATCGCCAGACGCGTGGTGTGCATGTGGCCGGGGAACCATTGGATGGCCATCTGGGAGTGCCTGTGGTGTCTTGCTGCGGGAGCCTGCATTGTCCGGGACGGAGCGTTCGGGTGTTCCACGACAATCAGGTGCACATCGACCCCATGGTTCTCATGAAAAGCCCATTCCTCATTGCCATCACAGCCACCGCAGCGGGCCTTTTGATCGCGTTCGTGCTTGTGTTCTGGAAGATGGTTGGCAAGCACGAAGCTGCGCTGGGTGCGGGGCAGGCTAGCGGCGCACCCTGGAGCGTCAGGTTGCCGGCGCCGGGCCGCGCCGAGGTGCTGGGCCTGAGGCTGCCCGGCACCACGCTGGCTGAGGTGCGGCAGCGCTGGATGGCCGACGTGAAATTGGCGTTGATCACCAGCAGCGATGGCAATCTGGCCCTGGAAGGCTACGTCGAGACCTTCGAGGCAGGCGGCGTTACCGGCCGCCTGATGCTGGTCTTTGATGCCCAGACGCAGGCAGCGGTGATGCGCCATTGGCGCGACACCTTGCCTGCCTTGCCTATGGCTTCAGGTGGCCGCCAGTACGCACTGAGCGAATCTGCGGCCACGGATCTGGCGAAAACGGCTTTGATTGGATTGAGCTTCATCCCGCTCGCCCAGTTGGACGCTGAAGTGCTGACCGCGCGCTTCGGGCAGCCTGCCGAACGCATTGCGCCTGGTGGCCGGCTGGAGCACTGGCTCTATCCCGCGTTGGGCCTGGCGGTGGTGTTGGATGCAGAGGGGCGTGACGTGCTGCAGTATGTGGCGCCGGGCGACTTTGAGCACCGGCTCGCCGCACCACTGCGCACCACGGCGGCAAAACGCTAAGCCAAAAGTAAGAAGGCCCGGCACCTTCGCGGGTGCCGGGCCTTGTGTCAGGCTGAAGCCTTTACTTGGACGCAGACGAAGCGGGCGCCACTGGTGAGCACGACCCGGCAGCCGCCGCACAT
>CAZUKT010000383.1:0-4847 GCA_964620975.1 uncultured Rubrivivax sp.
ACTTCCACAACTGGACAGGCAACCGCATCACCTGCCGCGACTGGTTTCAGCTTTCGCTGAAAGAGGGCCTCACCGTCTTCCGCGACCAGGAATTCAGCATGGACATGGCAGGCGCCGCATCGGCCCGCGCCGTGTGCCGCATTGCCGACGTGCTGCGCCTGCGCAGCGCGCAGTTCCCAGAATACGCCGGCCCCATGGCCCACCCGGTACGGCCAGACCAGTACCTGGCCATCAACAACTTCTACACCGCCACCGTCTACGAAAAAGGCGCCGAAGTGGTGCGCATGATGCACACCCTGGTCGGCAGCCAAGGCTTTGCCCGTGGCATGAAGCTGTACTTTGAACGCCACGACGGCCAGGCCGTGACTTGCGACGACTTTGCCCAGGCCATAGCCGACGCCAACCCCGGCAGTGAGCTGAGCACGCGGCTGGACACCTTCAAGCGCTGGTACGCCCAGGCCGGCACACCGCGGGTGGCCGCCCGTGGCCGCTATGACGCCGAAGCGCGCCGCTACACGCTGACACTCAGCCAGCACAGCGAGCCGTCGCCGGGCCAGAGCGTCAAGCAGCCCTTTGTGGTGCCCGTGGCCATGGGCCTGATAGCCGCCGATGGCAGCGTGCTGGCTGCACAACGTGTGCTGGTGCTGGACACGGCCGAGCAGAGCTGGCAGTTTGACGACATCGCGCAGCCGCCCGTGCATTCGGTGCTGCGCGGCTTTTCAGCACCGGTACGCCTGGACGACGGCCTGGACGAGCACGGCCGCCTGACGCTGCTGGCGCATGACAGCGACGCCTTCAACCGCTGGGAGGCCGGCCAGAGCCTGGTGCTGGGCCGCTTGCTGGCCGCCGTGCACAGCGGCCAGCCGCCGGTGCTGGACGCACCCCTGGCCGACGCACTGCGCCGCACGCTGCGCGACCCGGCACTGGACCCGGCCTTCAAAGAACTGGTGCTGGTGGCGCCTGGCGAAACCTACATCGCCGAGCAACTGCAGGCGGTGGACCCGCAACGCATCCACACCGTGCGCGAGCAGTGGCGTGCCCTATTGGCCGATCAACTGCATGCCGACTGGGTGTGGGCCTTTGAGCAGCACCAGGTGCAGGCCGGCTATGCGCCCACGCCGGCCCAGGCGGGCTGCCGTTCGCTGGCCAATCTGGCCCTGCTGATGCTGTGCCTGCACGCCGTGCCGCGTGGCGACACCGTGTGGCCCGGCCGTGCCTACCAGCGCTTCTTGGACGCCGCCAACATGAGCGACAGGCTGGGCGCCATCATGGCGCTGGTGGACGCGCATTCCCCGCTGGCGCCAGCGGCCGTAGAGCGCTTCTACACCGGGGCCCACGGCGACGCGCTGCTGCTGGACAAGTGGTTCATGCTGCAGGCGGGTGCGCCCGAGCCACTGGGTGCCGCCGCCGGCCAGGTGTTTGCGCGCACCAAGGCGCTGCTGCAACACCCGGACTTTTCCATGCGCAACCCCAACCGTGTGCGCAGCTTGCTGAGCACCTTGTGCACCACCAACCCGGCGGCCTTTCACCGCACCGACGCGGCAGGCTACGTGCTGTGGGCCGAGCGCCTGCTGGAACTGGACGCCATCAACGCCCATGTGGCAGGCCGCTTTGCCCGTGCCATGGACCGCTGGGCCACGCTGGTGGAACCCTACCGCAGCGCGGCCCGCGAGGCCATTGCCCGTGTCGCCGCCAAGGCCGACCTGAGCAACGAAGTGCGCGAGGTGGTGACCCGCGCGCTGGAGCAGGACTGACGCGCCACGCCGGTTCGCCGGCTGGCGACGGCCCGCGGGCGCTGCGGCACTTCAGGCATGGGTCGCTTGCCCGCACGTCCAGCGTCCAGTTCTGACCGCGCGCATCGTGCATCTGGGGGCAACACAATGCCGGCGCCAGCGCAATTGCAACGCAGCGTCGATGCGGCGCCGCGTGCAAGGTGCGTGGGAGATCGTCGCAGGTCCTAAGCCTTGCCAGCGGCCGCCTCATCGGCTCTGGTGCCCGCCCGTCCCAGCGGCAGCCTGAGCCGGCGCCGGTCCTGCCGCCGCGCAAGCCCTGCGTACACCAGCACCCCTGCTGCCAAGCTGGCCCAGGCCGGCAGTCCCCACTGCTGCACCGGCCAGGCAAGCAGGGCTGCCAGCACCGGCGCCAGTGACAACGGCGCCAGGCTGGGCCGGCCTTGCATGCGGCGCTGCTGGTGCTGTGTCAGCCAGGCCAGCGGCAGGCAGAAGGCAGCGCAGAAAGCAGTGAAGTTGAGTTTGCCGGGCGAACCCGCCGCGCTCAGGGCCAGCACGGCCGTGGTTGCCACCAGCCACGACAGCAGGTAGTCACGACGCCAGCGCTTTTCAACCGCAGCAAAGTCGTGGGTGGGCACACCCGGCAGCAGCGCCAGCAACGCCTGTTCACGGCGGCGGGTCCACAGCCGCGACAGCCGGCCATGCTGGGTGCTGGCGATCATGGAGAACACGCCAATGCACACGCCGAAGAGACTGAAGTCGATCATCTCCTGAAAGTCGACGTGCGGATCACTTCCCCACCGGCCGAACACGATGGCGGCAGGTGCGATGAAGAGCAAAGCGCCGGACCAAGCCAGCTCGGCCCACTGGCCGCCCAGGCCCAGACCGAGACTCAGGCGGGCGCCCATCGGTGCCGCAGCGCCGCGGGCCAGCACCTGGCGGCGCCAGACCAGACGCGGCCAGTCAAACAGGCGCAGCAGCGCACGCAAGGGCATGCTCAGGGCCGTTGAAGGGACACCACGGCCTTCACGTTGCGCCGCCGCAGCACGCCGCCAACGTGCAGTGCGTGCCGCGTGCCAGCGGTGCAGCGTGCCGCCGCTTCCGATAGACACCAACAGCAGCATGCAGGCCACCAGCAGTCCCACAAGCTTCATGCCAGGCGGCGCACCGGCCGCCTCGGCCGCCCAGGCGTGAAGCGGCAACCAGGGCCCCAAGACGCTTGCAGGCAGCCACAACCAGGGCTCGCGCGCCAGCCAGGCCATCAGCACCACCACTGGGAGCACCAGCCACAGCCAGGGTCGCACAGGGCCTAGCGACAGCCACGCGACAGCGACCGCGGCCGCAGTCACCAGCGCACCGTGCACCAGCAGTTGGAATTGCAGCGCGCGGACATGGCCGGGCAGCAAAAGGGCCAGGGCCGGCTGGTTCTGCCGGTACAGGCCTTCGGCCAGCAACCACCACAGCCAGGCCAGCCAGGCCAGCCCCATCGCTCCGAGCCACAAGTTTGCCCGCGCGGGCCACAAGAGCACCAGCACCAATACGCCCAGACCACAAACCAGCGGGCCCACCCAGGCCCGGTTCCAGACGGTGTCCAGCCGCCGCGCCTGCCAGGGCTGGCGCAGCAGCGCAAGGTGACGTTCCGTGGCGCTCACCGGGCGGCCCAGCGCGGTCATGTCAACGCCTCGAACAGGTCTTCGAGGTTCGCGCGCTGCTCCACCACACCCGGCGCCACAGCGGCCTGGTCGACTCGCCGTACGAGCCAGCGGCCGGGCCGTCGCGACAGCACCTCCAGGCCCGACATCGTGGCCAAGAGGGCCTCGGGGCCGACGAGCAGGCGCGCCTCGGCCAGCAGTTCGTCCAGCGGCGACTGCAGCGCGATACGGCCATCTTGGAGAAAGGCCACGTTGAAAGCCACGCGCTCCAGGTCAGACAGGATGTGGGTGCTGAAGACCACGGTGGTGCCACGGTCAAGCACCTGCTCAACCAGTTCGCGCAAGAAGTCGCGCCGCGCCAGCGGGTCGAGGCTGGCCACCGGCTCGTCAAGCACCAGCAAGTCGGGCTCGTGGGCCAAGGCGCGGATGAGGGACAGCCGCTGCTGCTGCCCGCCGCTCATGCGGCCAATGGGGATGTCGCGTGGCACCGCCCAGCGTTGCAGCAGTCCCTGCACCTTGGTTTCGTTCCAGCGTGGATAAAAGCTGCGGAAGTAGGTGAGCAGTTCGTCTGCGCGCAGTTCCTCGAACAGCTCGCTCTGCTGCGGTACGTAACCGATGCGTGCCCGTGCGGCGTCGTCGAGACTTTCCGCCGGCTGGCCAAAGAGGCGCACGCTGCCGGCTGATGTGTCGCGCAGGCCCAGCATCGCCTCCAGCAGCGTGGTTTTGCCGGCACCGTTGCGGCCGAGCAGGCCCACCACCTGGCCCGCATGCAGTTGCCACTGCAGGCCCTTGAGCACGGGCTGGCGCGCGTAGGCGAGCGTGAGTCCGTCGATTTCGACGCGGGGCGCCGTGGTGGGCACCGCATCGGCACTGCGCAGCACGAGGCCAGCGGAAGAAGCTCTCGAGTTCATGATGGGATTCCGGGTTCGGAGACGTCGAGCAGGCGCGCGAACAACTCGAGCGCCTGGGACTTGGGAATGCCGAGTTCGCGGGTCTCGGCTGCGGCACGCTCCAGCGTGGGCCTGAGCTGCTCGATGCGCTCACGCGCCGCCACTGGCTGGGCGTGACCGGCGGCGACCACCATCGGCAGGCCACGCCGGCGTTCGAGCAGGCCCTCGGATTCGAGCAGGCTGTAGGCCTTGGAGATCGTCATCGGGTGCACCGCGAGTTCCAGCGCCAGCTCACGCACCGAGGGCAGCTCTTGCCCGGCCCGCCACTGCCCGGCCGAAACCCGCCGGCGCAGCTGGTCCATCAACTGGCGGTAGATCGGCTCGGCCGAGCCGGTGTTGATTTGAAACTGGATCGGGGTGTCCATGTGAACTAGTGTACGTGTTCACTAGTACAGTCTGTCAATACCCCCAGCGCAATTTCCTCGCGTTCTTGTGCGCATCTGCTTCAGTCGGTGCACCCCATGGGCAGAACCGCTGGTGCCAAGAAGCGCGGCCGGGCGGTGGAACCCCAAGCG
>CAZUKT010000384.1:0-4838 GCA_964620975.1 uncultured Rubrivivax sp.
CCATCGTCGGCTTCATCGCCGGCGTCACGGCCCCTGCCGGCAAGCGCATGGGCCACGCCGGTGCGCTGATCAGCGGCGGTGCGGACACAGCCGACGCCAAGCTGGCCATCATGGAAGAGTGCGGCTTCACCATCACGCGCAACCCATCGGAGATGGCCAAGCTGCTCAAGGCGTTGCTCTAGCCGAGGGCGGCCCTGCGGCAAGTTCAAGGGGCCTCCGGGGCCCCTTTTTCATGGCCCCCGTGCGTGGTTCCACGCACGGGGGCCCGCAGCACGGCAACTAAACTGAGTTCAGACCCACACCGCCAGACGGCCGGATGAAGACCTGCTCATGGACATGTTCTTGACACCCGATTTCTGGATTGCTGTCGCCCAGATCATCATGATCGACATCTTGCTGGGTGGCGACAACGCGGTGGTCATCGCCCTGGCCTGCCGCAAGCTGCCACCTGCGCAGCGCACCCAGGGCATCTTGTGGGGAACCGCCGGCGCCATCGTGCTGCGCATCGTGCTGATCTTCTTTGCGCTGCAGTTGCTGGCCATTCCTTTCCTGAAGGTCGCCGGCGCCCTGCTGCTGGTCTGGATCGGCGTCAAATTGCTGCTGCCGGAACACGAAGAAGGCCACAACGCGATCGAAGGCAGCGACAAGCTCTGGGGCGCGGTAAAGACCGTCATCGTGGCCGACTTCGTCATGAGCGTGGACAACGTCATCGCCATTGCTGGCGCGGCCGAAGCCTCGGGCAGCGGGCAACACAGCATGGCGCTGGTGATATTTGGCGTGCTGGTCAGCATCCCCATCATCGTCTGGGGCAGCCAGCTGGTGTTGAAGCTGATGGACCGCTTCCCCATCATCATCACTGCAGGCGGCATGCTGCTGGGCTGGATCGCAGGCACGATGATCGTCACCGATCCGGCGCTGATCAAGCCCGACGTGATGCCGCAGTTGCCCAAGTTGCCCGCCACCGACCTGGTGCGCTATGGCGCAGGCTTGGCCGGGGCCTTGCTGGTGCTGGGCCTTGGCAAGTGGCTGGCCGTTCGCGGCGAAAAGCCCACTGCTGCGCCAGCCATGGCGCAAGCCAGCCCACCCAAGGGCCAGTTCAAGCGCATGCTGCTGGCCGTGGACGGTTCAGACAGCTCACTGCGCGCCGTTCAGCAAGTGCTGGCGATGCGCCAGGAAATGCGAGACCCCAGTGCTCTGGTGCTGCACCTGCTGAACGTGCAGCGCCCGGTGTCGGGCGACGTGGCTTCCTTCGTGGCCAACAAGTCCATCGAGGAGTACCACGACGAGTGCAGCGCCGAGGCCCTGGCCCCGGCACGATCCGTACTGATGGCCGCGCAGTGCCCGTTCCAGGAACACCGGTTGGTTGGTGCGCCGGGCGCCACCATCGCCGCTACCGCGCAGAGCCAGACCTGCGACCTGATCGTCATGGGTACCCGTGGCCAGGGCAGCACCACCGCCACAATGCTGGGCTCGGTGGCCCAGGGCGTGCTGGAACATGCCCAGGTGCCGGTGTTGCTGACGCGCTGACAGCCCAGTCGGCGGGCCTGCCCTGTCAACTCAGCGGCAGACCAAAACTGGCACGCGCGCCGCAGTGAGCACCTTCTGGGTCTCGCTGCCAAGCAACATGCCGGCGAGCCCGCGCCGGCCGTGCGAGGCCATCACGATGAGGTCGCACTTGCGTTTGCGCGCCTGCTCGAGGATGGCCTCGGCCGGGTATTCACCGGCCACGGTGACGCCCTCGAAAGCCACGCCGCTGTTTGCCGCCGCGCTGGCAATGGCGGCCAGATACTTGGCTGCGATGCGTTCTGTCAGTTCCGCGTGCTCCTCGGGCTGCATGTAAGCCACCGGCAGCAGGCCTTCAAACACCAGTGGTGTGGGCGCGGGCGCAACGAACAGGCCCGTGACGCTTGCGCCCGTCGCCTTGGCGACGGCCACACCGTGCTCCACTGCACGTGCCGAGAACTTTGAACCATCGGTGGGGATCAGGATGTGTTTGTACATGGCCAGCTCCAGTCAAGACTTGGGGTTACTTGGCAAAAGGCAGCACCCAGATCAACATGCCCAGCACATAGCAGACTGAGGCGGCCACCAGCGTGAAAGGCACGCTCCACGACAAAAACTCGCGCAACGAGACCTTGCGGTCTTCTTCCTTTTGGCAAATGTTGAGCGCCGCGTACAACGCGGGCGCACCGGCCACCGTGAGGTTGCTGCCCAGGGTGCCCGACCACAACAGCATCCACCACAGCGGCCACGGCGGCACACCATCGGCCTGAAGGTCCTTGATGGTGTGCAGGAAGGTCAGGATGTAGGCATCGTGCTCGACGATGCCCACGATGGGCACGGTCACCCAGTACATCAGCGTGGCGCCCATCACATAGCTTTCAGCGAACACCGGCCGCAATTGCTGCGCCAAGGCGTCCAGGATGTGCATGCGCTCCAGCCCCCCCACCAAGGCAAACAAGGCGACGTAGAAGAAGATGGCACGCCAATCGAGTTCGCTGAGGATCTCCTCGAAGTCAGGTGCCTTGACCCGGTCGCCCAGCAATTCGAGCAGCAGCACCAGGGTCACCGCACCGGTCATGGCAATGAAGCCCAGCTTCACGCCCAGCGCCTGGCGCAAGGCCATGCCCAGAACCGTCAGCAGGAACCAGCCGACGACCACCACGGCAAAGAGCTTGTTGGGGATGCGCGTTTCTATGCCCAACGCATCAAGGTCAACTGGCTGGCGCGGGCGGCCCCGAAAGCCATAGGCATACATCGCCGCCAACGTGATCACAAAGGTGACCATGAGGATCGGAAAGGAAGACGGCCGGCCCAATTGCCAGAAAAAGTCGCCGAACTCCGCACCGGCCACGCTGTGCAGCATCTGCGGCGGCAGGTCTCCCAGCAACATGGCCGAACCCATGAAGTTGGCGGCAAAACCGATCATCAGCACCAGCGGCGTCACCGGCAACTTGAGCGCACGCGCCAAAGGCAGCGCCACTGGCGCCATCATCAGGATCACGACCACGTTGTCGACGAACATCGAGATCACCCCCGACAACATCGACAAGATCATCACCAGCAAACCGGGCCGCCCACCCGACAGCCGCAAGGCCTGTACAGACAACCAACTCGGCACGCCCGTACGGCCGAAGTACGACGCAATGATCCAGACGCTGATCAGGATCGCCATCACGTTCCAGTCGACCAGACCGAAAGCGTCAACGTCACTCATGACGCCGATCCAGATCATCGCCACCACGCCAATCAGCGCGGCCACGGTGCTGTCCACGACGTTGAGCACCACGACCACAATGGTCACGGCGAAGACCAAGATAGCCATCCAAGCCAGAGTGCTCATGCCGGGTCCTTTGTCGCTTCGTCGCCCAAGCCAGCCCGCAAGGAAAGGCGGCCACCGTGATCCACGGCCTGATTCTCACCCCTTTGGTGCGTGTCGTGGCGGCTCGTGAGCAGGCCGTGATAAGGTTCTTGAGATGCCATTGCAGCGCCAACCCTGACCGATGTCGACTCCGGCCGAGACTGTCGGCGACTACCGCGTTGAACGCTTGCTCGGCACCGGCAGCAGTGCGTCTGTGTACTTGGCGCAGCACCTGCACGACCAGTCCTGGGTCGCACTGAAGATATTTGCGCCCGCCGGGCTGGCCGACGAGCTCGAACGCTGCGAACTGCGCGCGCGATTCATGCAAGAGGCACAAACCGTTCAGCGGCTGCGTCATCCCGACATCGTCTGCGTCCATGCAGCAGGCGAGTCGGCACACCAGTTGTGGCTGGCCATGGAACTGGCGCCGGGCTGCCCGCTGGACCGCTACGTGCAGCGGCGCCTGCTGTTGCCCACGGAGGTGGTTCTTGGATTTGGCGAGCGCGTGGCGCGCGCACTGGCACACGCGCACAAGCAGGGCGTGGTGCACCGCGACATCAAGCCTTCCAACATTCTGGTGTCGGTGGCAGAGCAAAGCCTGAAGCTCACCGACTTCGGCACCGCACGCCTGCTGGACCACTGCCGCACACGCACCGAGGTGATGATGGGCACACCCGCCTACATGTCGCCTGAACTGCTGGCCGGCGACCCGGCCACACCGGCCAGCGACTTGTACGCGCTGGGCGTGACGCTGTTCGAACTGCTGGCCGGCCAGTTGCCGCACCCCTCGCGCTCGCTGGGCGAACTGCTTCGCCAGATCACTGAGGAACCAGCGCGCGATCTACGCCAACTGCGACCCGACTTGCCCGCCCCCTTGGCCCTTGCAGTGGCCAAACTGCTTGCACGCCGGGTGGCCGACAGGCCGTCTTGCGCAGACGAGGTGGCGCTAGAACTTGGCGCCATACGTGCGCTCGCCCCCAAAAAGTGAAGGCCACCCTGATATGGGTTCCCACGCAGCAGCCACGACGTTGATCCGATGCACAATCCCCCTCCACCCGTGAAGCCGGCTTCGCCGCAACAGCCCGTGACCATGACGATCGAGCTCCACGCTGCCGTGGACCCTGGCCGGGCACGCAGCAACAACGAAGACTCGGTAGCTACCGATGACGGCGTGGCCCTGGCCGTGTTGGCCGACGGCATGGGCGGCTACAACGCCGGTGAAGTGGCCAGCAACATGGCCACCAGCTTCATCCGCACCGAACTTGGCCGCTGGCTGCGCGAAGCCAGCCGCCAGGCCAGCGACGCCGAAGTGCGGCGCGCCATGGACATCTGCGTGGACAACGCCAACCGCGCCATCTTCAACGCCGCCAACTCCAACCCGCAGTACGCCGGCATGGGCACCACCCTGGTGGTGTCCGTGTTCCGCGACAACCGCGTGTTGCTGGGCCACGTGGGTGATTCACGTTGCTACCGGCTG
>CAZUKT010000385.1:0-4835 GCA_964620975.1 uncultured Rubrivivax sp.
AGCGCGGCCCGCAGGCCGGCGCCGAACGCAGCGACCGTGGCCGCCCAGACCGGCCCGACAGGCCCCAGGGCCTACGGCCGCCGCAAGCCCGCGACGGCCAAGCTGCCACACGCCCCGGCCCGGGCCCCAGGCCTGACGCACGGCATGACGCACGACGCGACCCCCGCCAGGGCCCGCGCCCGGCAGCGCCTGGGCACGACGGGGCCGCATCTGCGGCGCGCCCAGACCGACCTGACCGACCTGGACGGCAGGACCGACAAGACCGCCCCCCACACCCGCCACGCCCCGACATGGCCGGCGCCCCGCAGCACCGTGCCGAAGCGCCCGCCGCGCCAATGAGCCCCGAGCAAGCCGCAGAAAACGAAGCCCGCCGCAACCGCGCGGCGCTGCTGCGCGCCTTTGACAGCAGCACGCTCACACGCGCCAACTTCTGCGCCTTGAAGGGCCTGACGGAAACCACGCTGGAGACTCAGCTGGCACAAGCACGTGCTGAAGCCCCGCCCCGCCCGCGCGAGCCCCGGCCCGAGGCCCCGCCGCAATGGGCAGACCGGCCAGACCGGGGTGGCGACCGCAGCGCTGGCCGGCCTGACCGGGGTGGCCCCCGCAGTGGCGGTTTTGGGGCCGGCCGGCCGGGCGGACCCGGTGGCCCAGGCCGCAGCGGCCCGCGGCCCGACATCCGCACCGATTTGCGCAACCCGCGCCCGGTGCCTGCGGCTGTGCCGGCACCGGTTGCAATGCTGGATGCACCTGCTGCGCCCGTCAGCACACCCGCTGCGGGTGGCGAGCCTGGCCCCAAGGCCGAGTAAGCCACTGCCTCGCGCCTGCGCGCAGCGGCCTTTCGCACCACTTGCAAGGGCGGTGCGCGTGGGCTGCTTGCGCCTTTACTTGCTGCGACGGCGCGCCGCGCCCACCACCCCGGCCAGGCCCAGCAGCATCAACGCATAGCTGCCGGGCTCGGGCACCATGGCCAGCGCGGCCACGCCGGTGTCGGCAAAGTCGGTGAAGACGCCGTCCACGCCCAGGCGCATGTAGTACGCCATTTCTTCCTTCGGGTCGGCAAAGCCATAGCCGCTGGCGTCATTGCGGAAGGTCCAGGTGTGGATCACCAGGCCGGCCGCGTGCGCGGCTTCGATGACACCCGTGCTGCCGTCCACACGCCGGTCATTGATGCCCACGCTGCCGTCGCCGGTGCGGTCCACGCCGTCGGCCACGGTGCGCACGAGGTAGGGCTTCCAGGGGCCCACGCCGTCGGCGTAGGTGCGCACAAAGGCCAGGCCCGTGGCCGTCAGCAAGTCGGCAAAGGTGCGCGGGTCACCGCTCACAGCAAAGTCGTAGGGCTTGTCGTAGGGCGCCACCAGCGACATGGAGCCGTCGGCGTTCACGTCGTCGGCGTCCACCAGTTGCACCAGCTTGATGTCGGTCTGGCCGTTCAGGTACTGCAGGTTGGCCACCTCAAAGCTCTGGATGAACACCGGCGCCGCACCCGTGTTGCCGTAGGCGGCATGCAGCGTGCCCACGAGCTTGTCTTCAAAGTAGGTGGCGCTGCGGCCCTGGGCCAGCGACACACCCTTCATGTAAGTGCTGTGCTTGAGCTCGGGATAGATGCCGATGGGTCGGCCCAGTTCAGTACTCTTTTGCTGCGCCAGCGCGATGACTTCGTCCAGCGTGGGCACCTCAAACAGGCCGTCGTACGCGGTGCTGCGGCCGCGCGTTTGAATGGCGCGCAGCGTCTTCATCTCGGCCAGGGTGAAGTCTTCAACGAACCAGTTGTTGGCGTAGGTGACGCCGTCGATGACCTTGGTGCGCATGCGCCCCGCAAACTGCGGCAGCAAGGACACGTTGGTGGTGTCACGGATGACGGGTTCGTGGCGCGCCACGAGCACGCCGTCTTGCGTCATCACCAGGTCGGGTTCGATGTAGTTGGCGCCCAGCTCTATGGCCAGCTGGTAAGACGCCAGCGTGTGCTCGGGCCGGTAACCCGACGCGCCGCGGTGGCCAATGATGAGCGGCGCGCTGCCGTCCAGCGTGTTGTACGCGGCCAGCGCGGGCAGTGCCGGCGCCAGGGTGGCTGCGGCCACGAGGGCCAGGATCGATGTCTTGTGTTTCATGGGTCCTCCAGATGGCGTGGTGCTCACGCCTTTGGAGTCTGGAGGCCAGCGATGAAAGCACCGTGACAGACCAAGGTTAGGCCTGCCCAAAAACCAGCAGCCCTGGCGGTAGATCACCGCCAGGGCTGCCGAGCTTGTGATGGCAGCAGGCTGCGTGCTGCCGCCTGCGGCGTCAGCCCGCGCGGGCCTTGCGCCGGCGCGTCGCCAGCACGATGCCGGCCAGGCCCAGGGCCATCAAGACACTGGCCGACGCTTCGGGCACGGCACTGGTGATGGCCTGGAAGCTGACAGTGCCCAGTTGCGTGATGGTCAACATGCCGCCGCTGGTGGCGACATTCACAAACTGGCCCGACGTATCCGCTGCTGCAGCGATGGGGCCGATGTCGGTGGCCAGCCCATAGCCCACGTTGGTGAGGCCAGGCGCGCTGAACAAGGTGACGTAGTTCAGGCTGAGGTTGGCGCCAAAACCGATGCAGCAGGACTCAGCGATCCAGGTGTGGGTGGGCAAAGAAAACGTCACCGTACCCAGACTGGCCACGCTGATGGTGGCCGATGCGTGCGTGTTCTGCGCGTTGGAGCAGCACCAGCCACCCACGGTGCTGGTGTCGGCTTGCGCCGTGATGACAAAGCTGGCACCCGCAAAGCCGTTGGCGCCCAGGCTGCCCGTGGCCGTGCCGCTGTAGAGGTAGGTGATAGGTACTGCAGATGCCGAGAACGGCAGCAAGAGTACGGCCGCCAGGATTACAAAGAAGCGCTTGATCATGGGGGTCTCCTGACCTAAAGAGTGGTGCTGATCCTACGCAGCCTGACGGCGATGACAAGCTCGCCGGCCCCCTTGCCTGGGGGGTGGGCCGTGCCAGCGCTGGCCGCCAACCCTTCGGCCCACAACAACACCGCCAATGACGGCAGCATCACCATCGTGCTGCTGCAGGACGTGCCGGCGGCCGTGCGCGACAAGCTGGTGCGCATTCACTGAACCATCTGCCAGCGCCGCGCGCCGTGGCGCGGCTTACAGCGTCTGCACCAGCAGCGTGTGGGCCGGGCCCGTCAGGCGCGCGCGCAGGGCCACCATGTCCACTTCGGCCGCACCGGTGCGGTAGGGGTTGGCGCCGCGCTCAAAGGGCAGCGGTGTGCCGTCCAGTTGCAGCCCGACTGGGCCACAGCCTTGGGGGCCCAGGTGGTAGACCACATTCAGCACACAAGCGCCCAGCGGCACCTGCGCCGTCAGGCCGTGCAACGCGGCGGGCATCACCGGGTCTACCACCAGCTTGAGCGCCTCGCGCCGGATGCCCAGGAAGCTGCCCACGATCAGGCCGATGGCGATGCCAGGGCCGCTTGAATACACGCGCCAACCGCCGTCCAGCGCCACCTCGCCGGTGTGGATGCGCCCGTAGTGCTCCTGCGCGTCGTAGCGGTCGGCAAAGGCGGCGTCGCTGCTGCTGAAATAACAGTTGGCCTGGCGCAGGCTGGCCGCACCCACACGATCGCGCAACGCAATGGGGTGCGCCAGGGCCAAGGCGTCAAAGAAGCGCTGCGCCTGGCCCAGGTGGGCCAGCGTTTCGCACCAGCGCAGGTGCGCGTGCATGTACATGACGCCGATCTCGCGGCCAAAGTAGGCGCTGCTTTCAGCGCGCTGGAACAGCGTCTCGGGCCCGCCCCGGTAGGGCATGGGGCGGTTGAACAGGCGCGCGCCGTCGGGGCCGGTGAGGTGCGCGTCGATGAGCCTCACGTGATCGGCCGCCTGCTCTGGTGTGAGCATGTCGTCCAGCATGGCGTGCATCATGGGCAGCAAGCTGTAGTGCACGCCGGTGACGCTGTCTTGTGGGTGCAGCAGCAACTGCGAGGCGGCAAGCTGCTGCTGTTGCGTCTGCTGTTGCGCCGGGTCTGTGGTGGTGGTGTCGTCGGTGGGCGCTGCAGCGTCTTCAGGCGCAAACATGGCGTAGCCCGTGACCACGCCGCCCACCACCAGCAGGCGCTGAAAGTCAGCAAGCACGGCCGCCGCCTCGGCCTGCAGCGCCGCAGCCGGCGCCGCCAACGCGGCCAAGCCGCTGGCCCGCAGCGCGCGCGCCAAGGTGTGCAAGACCTGGTGGTGCAAGGTCACGGTCCAGGCGCTGCAAAGGCGTTCGCGCAGTGTGGGGTCGGCCGGCTGCAGTGAATCGTTCCAGTCGCCATGGCCATAGGCCGCCAGATGCGTGCCAGGAATGCGGCGTGTTTGGATCACGCCCAGCGCACGCTGCACGTGGTGCCACACGGTGGCCTGCTCAGGCTCGGTGCCGGTGGCCGCGAAATAGGGCACGCGTTCGTCCAGCAAGGCGGTGTCGCCGCTGGCCAGCAGGTAACGCGCCAGCGCCAGCAGCGGCCAGAAGACGATGTCGCCGTGGGAGTCACCGGCGCGGATGTGCCGGTCGCGGTCGAAGAACATGAACCACTGCGGCCAGTCGCCGCACACGTCTTGCGCGGCAAACACGCGTTGCAGCAGGTCGCGCACGGGGGCCGGGCGGTCCAGCGCCAGCAACATTTCCAGCGGGCCCTGGCACACATCACGCGTGCCCCAGCCGCCGCCCGAAAACTGCTCCAGCCCACGCGGCGCCAGGTAGTGCACCAGCGCGTTGTGGTGGTACCAGGGCGCGATGTCAGCCAACCGCTGCGTGGCCGCCGCCAGCGGGCTGTGCGCAGGCGCTGCCCACAGCGGCAAGGGGGCTTGCTCGGGCGCGGGCGCGGCGCCCT
>CAZUKT010000386.1:0-3583 GCA_964620975.1 uncultured Rubrivivax sp.
TCGGCGCCCACCGCCACCGGCGCAGCGCGATAGGGCCGCATTTGTGTCGGCCGCGTTTCGCACCGGACCATGCCCCCACGTCAAAGCCTCGTCACACACCCCAACTAGTCTCGCGTAGACCGAAGCAAAGTCGTCACAGTTGTGAGACCAAATTTGTCACTCCGCCATTGACGGCGACGACCGATTGCCCAAAACCCAGCAACGACGCGGGTTTCCAAGGGTTGCGAAGCAAAGGTGTCACTTCGCAATTGATGTTGTAGCAGCGAAGCAAAGTTGTCACCGCCATCTTGACGGTCTGAGCAATGCCGACAGTGCCACTGAGTTCAGCCGCCGCAGCGCGCCCGAGTGATCGCGCGGCGGAGTTCTGGCGGTGCCGATTGCGGTGCCAGTCTGGCGCGCCAACCCGCGTAGGGACGGCGGCACTCGGCGCATCGGAAGGGCGAGCCGAGCAATCTCGCGTTGAGTTGGTACGGCGCGGCCCCGCCGCAACCGCGGCAGTGCTCTTCAAGTGCGACGCCGTGCCACGGACAGCGACTCGCGCCGACGCGCTGATGCATCACGCCGTGATACGCCAGCGCCATGCACCCGGCGCAGAACCGAAGGCGATCGTGCATCTGCTGCCCACCATCAGTCTTGTGCAGACCATCCGTCAATGCCTTGCGGGGAATGGCGAAGGTCCGGGCCAGCAGCGCCACGGCAACATGGCTGTCGGTAGGCGGAATTCCCTCGTAGGGGTCGATCGGGCGGAGCGCAAGCTGCTTGGCCACGATGTGGCCCGGCAGGGCGTTCATGCGCCCCAGCTTCCATGCGATGCCCAGAATGGTCTCGTGGGGACAGAGCCACCGGCGATTGAAGATGTGCCCGTGCGACGGGCTCAGCCGCGCCTCGTCAAAGGTCAGGATCGGCAGCACGGCCCGGCTCCAACAGTGACGCTGCCCGCCTACGCGATCTCCAGGGCTCGCCCTGCGGCCGGCGCCATCTCCTTGCGCACCGCCAGCCGCGCCTGCACGTACCCACAGGCCTTCACGGCGGCAACCCATCGGCTTTGGTCGGGCCGCTCGTGCTTCGCGTCGGCATCCCAGCAACCCTTGAGCATGATCTCCACGGCACGTGCAAAGGACTCCATCGGGATCTCCAACTCACCCGGCAGGCCATTCTTGTTGTGCACCTCCTCGAAGGCGTTCCACAGCAGCTGCGCGTCGTGCGCCAGCCGGTAGCCCGAGCGCACGGCGTTGGGGATGAAAAAGCGCGTGAAGGTCCAGTCTGTGCCACGTGGGAAGCACGTGGTGTCGTAACTCTCCAAACAAGTGGCGGTGTCTGCCGGATCGCGCAGCCCATGAAAACGCAGTTCCTCGACCATCAGCCGCGCCACGATCTGCGTCTTGCGTGCCTGCTGGAACGCCGTCTTCACGGCGTGCAGTTCCTCCTGTCCGATGAGGAAGGTGAACAGCCTGATGTTGATCCGGTCCAGATGGTCGTGCACGTCGCGCAGCCACTCGTACTCGTTCTCACCGTAGCGCTGCGCCTCGTCGAAGAACATGGCCACGACGCCGCTGCCGTTGCGCGCGCAGGCATCCTTGATCCGGTCGATCAGCTTCAGGCGCTTGGACGGATTGCTCCCCTTGTCCGGTTCGGGGCAGCCGACGGCTTCGAGCAGGCTGGTGAAGAAGGGGCCCTCTGCATGCTTGGGCTTGTGCTCGGCTTGCACGTGATAGGTCGTGACCTTGGCAAAGTTCTGCGCCATCGCCAGGCGCAGGTACTCGATTGCCCGCGTCTTGCCGATCCGCGAGGGCCCGTAGATCAGTGCGCCGGTGATCTTGTGGTCCATGCAGCTCTTGACGAGATCGTAAAAGGCCTCGATGGCCGGCGTGCCGATGCGGTAGTTGCCGACCTCCAGCGGATGGAGGTCGCGAGCGATGGGGCGCTTGTCGCCGCTGTCGCGATGGGTCATTCGTGTCATGGCGGGCACCGTTCAGGGCAGGCTGCCGACGTAGCCCGAGGGGATGGACAGTCGGCGTGGCTTCACGCGCGCGCTCGACGATGGTGCGGGCGAGGTTGTTAGCTCGGCCGGCGCTGTGGGCGGCGCCGGCGGTGAGACGCTGGTCGGCGCGGCGGCCAGCGCACGCAGGGTCTGCGTCAGCTCGCTGGCACCGCGCCGGCTGCGCTTGGCCTTGGCCAGCTTGTCGTCGATGAACCTGGTCAGGCCCTCGTGGTTCATCGCGCCGGCCAAGTGCTTGCGCCCGCGCAGGCGAACCACTTCCTGACGCAGCTTGAGGTCGTGCACGATCTCGCCCCACGCGCCCTGCGCCTTGAGCACGCCGATCTCGGCGCCGTCGTCGGCGAAGGCCCGCACGGTGCGCAGATCCTGGCTGTTGTAGTACAGGCGCAACTTCTTGCCGAGCAGCAACGTTGTGCTGGCCAGCAGCGTGTTCGTGTACCGCACGCCATGGAAGTTGATGTGCGGCCGCTGGCCCTGGTCGAGGTAGCCGCGCACGGTGGCGGTGTGGGGCGTGTGCATCAGGCACAGCGTGCGCCGCTTGGCCTCGGGTAGCCAGTTGAGCATCGCGCCGCGCCCACGCACGGAGTGCTCGACCGCTTCGAGCGGCGTGCGGCCGTTCAGGCCGTTGTGCGGGCTGGCGTTGTATTGGGCCAGCGACGCCTCGAGAAGGTCCTCCAGTTCGTCCAGCGAAACATACAGGCGCAGATTGCCCTTGGGGTCGGCCAGGGCCCTGCGGATGTCGCGGGCGTTGGTGCCGGTGTAGCCGGGCAGCCGGCTGGACAGGCTGCTGGCCACGGTGCCGAAGAAGCGCTCGATGTAGGGCCGGTCATCGGGCGAGTGCGCAGGGCCGGCGTCGATGAGGCAGCCGATGAAGTTGGCAAGCGCGTACTGCACATCCTCAGCCAGGTTGGCCTTGGCGTTGTCGAGCTTGAACCACTGCCAGGTGGCGTAGCCCAACTCCGGCAGCTTGCCCGATGGGAAGCCGCCTGCAGCGCCGTAGCCGACGCCAGGCAGCGTGAACCGCCGGGGGCGATGTGGTGCCAGCGCGTTCTCGATGGTGCGGATCACGTCGTAGCGGGAGTATTCGCGGTTCAGACTGACGTGGTAGCCCAGCACGGCGCGGCTCCAGACGTCGACGATGACCAGCAGCCAGATGCGCTCGATCTCGAATTCCTGCTCGAAGCCCAGAGGGTCGCGCACCACGACCTTCAGCCGCACGTCCAGGCGGTGACCGTCGAACTCGACGACATCCAGGGCCTGCTGTGCGGCGGGCACTGAGCGGGCCTCGGCAGGCAGACCCTTGAGGTGGGTTGCGCCGGCAAGCCGCGCGCCGCGCTCGAAGGTTCGCAAGCACTCTGCACGCACTGCGGCGGCCAGCGAGCGGATGCCGATGTGGTCGGTGTTGAAGGGGTAGTCGGCCGAGCCCAGCCCCAGGGCCCGGCATTGATCGAGGAAGCCCATGTGAAGCTTGGTCAGGGAGCGCACGCGAAGGCGAAGACCGTCGTCGGTGTTGATCTGGACAACCGACACCCGCTTGGCGCGGACCTGCTCGGTGATCCACTGGGCAAGGGCAGGGTGGGCCTC
>CAZUKT010000386.1:3593-4835 GCA_964620975.1 uncultured Rubrivivax sp.
GGCCGGCGGCGGCGAGACCGAAGGCGCCGGCCGTGCCAAGCCCGATGGGGTGGCGGCGAACCTTGGCCAGGCGGTGATAGTCACCGACGCGGGTGTGGGGCACCAACGCTCGCCAGCCGTACGGACGGCCGTCCGCGTGCACCGCGGTCGCACTCTCCAGAGCCCGATAGACCTGCCGGCGGTTGACGCCGGTCTGGGCTTCGATCTCGGCCAGGCTGGTGGCGGCCACGAACATCTCGACTGCCCGGTGACGGGCGCTGAAGGTCTTGCGCTGCGCTGGCGTCAGCGCGCCCGGATCGAACTCCGGCCAGGTTGAGGTGTCCGGGCGAGACACGTTGCGGCGGACCTTCATGGGGTGGGCTCCACCAGGGTGTGCAATGACAGGGCCTGCGTGTGCAGGCTCGGGGCCATCAGCTGACCCGTGCACAGCAGTTCGAATATCGTGCCGCGGACGACGGCGGGGTCGCCGACCGAGAGCTCATGCTCGACCAGGGAAAGCGCCAGCGGCCGGCGCACCAGGCTCAGCACCGACTTGATGAGGGCCTTCGGCTGCGCATCGCGAGTCGCGTTGATGACGGGAATCATGCGCAGCCAGTTCGCCACCCATACCGCAGCGGCTGCTTGCTCAGCGGCCGGCACCAGTCGAAGCGGTACGTTCTGGACGGACCTGGGTAGCTTCGCAGACCCTTGGCCGCGCTCCACAACGAGCATCTCTTCCTGGCCAGGGCGGGACGCCCAGAAGTCGATCAAACGGCCATCGTCACCGGCGCCGGCACGGCAGGGGTGCTCACAGAACGTGAGGATGCTGGGGTCCACCTCGAGCCGGACCCACTGCTCGAATGCGGCGTGATCGAAGGCGCGGACAGTGCGGCCGAGCTTGGGGCTGAAGGCCGTCAGCAGCCGCGAGCCGCGGGGTCGAGGCGTGCTCATCGGTGTGACAAATCGCGGTGCAGATCCCGTCATGAATCAACACCTTACCGATGACGTCCAGCCGCAAAGCTTCGAAGTGACAGGTTTGCTTCGGTCTATTCGAAGTTGACAACTTTGCTTCGCTTCGTGCGAGGGGAAAGTTGTCACTCTGGTTCGGCTTCTACCTGGGAAGAGGGGCCGAAAGGGCTGTGACGACTTTGCTTCGTTCTACGGCAAAGCAGCCTGGGCCAGTGGTGCAGGTCATTGCCGCCCGGCCCGGGCAAGCGCCTCAGCTTGCATCGAACGCACTGCGAGCGAGCGACTTGATCGCGG
>CAZUKT010000387.1:0-4807 GCA_964620975.1 uncultured Rubrivivax sp.
CCACACCGGGCGTGGCCTTGGTTTGCTGCTGGCCACCGGCTTGCTGGCCACTGCAGGGCAGTGGCTGATGACGCGGGCCTACGCCACCGGCGTCACCCTGCGCATTGCATCGCTGCAATATCTGGCCATCGTGTTTGGCTTCATCTTCGGTGTGTGGATTTTTGACGATCCCGTGACGCCCATGTCACTGGCCGGCATGGCGCTGATCATCAGTGCCGGCGTGGTGGCCAATATGCTGCGCGCACGGGCCAGCGCCGGCAACGCGGCCGCCAGCGACACCTGAACCGAATGCCAGTCCCGCACACCAATCCCGCACTCCAATCGCCCAGCCTCGCTTCAACTACCGCAACCTGGTGAGACCCCATGGCCTACGACACGCTCATTTCTGCCCCGCAGCTGCTCGCCCTTCAAGCCGCGGGCACGCCGCTGGTGCTGCTGGACTGCGGCTTTGACCTGGCCGACCCGACGGCAGGCGAAAGCGCCTACACACAAGACCACCTGCCCGCAGCGCAATACGCCCACCTTGACCGCGACCTGTCGGGCGCCAAGACGGGCCTCAACGGCCGCCACCCGCTGCCTGCACGGCAGGCCTTGGCGGCCCGCGTCGGCCAGTGGGGCATAACCCCCGGCGTGCAGGTGGTGGTCTACGACAACCAGGCCATGCCCTATGCCGCCCGCGCCTGGTGGTTGCTGCGCTGGCTGGGGCACGGCCAAGTGGCCGTGCTCGACGGTGGCCGCAGCGCCTGGCTGGCTGCAGGCGGCACGCTCAGCGCCACCGTGCCCACGCCAGCAAACCTGCCACCCTACCCGGCCGCTGACGCTGACGCCATGCCAACCATCGACACCCCATCGATGCAAGCCCGCCTGGGCCGGGTGACGCTTCTGGACGCCCGTGCTGGCGAGCGCTTTCGGGGCGAGGTGGAGCCGCTCGACCCAGTGGCTGGGCACATCCCCGGCGCCACGCTGCGTTTCTTCAAGGACAACCTGGGCGCTGACGGTTGCTTCAAGCCCGCCGCACAGTTGCGCGCTGAGCTGGCAGCCCTGGGCGTGCAGGCATCCAACATGGCCGGCGTGGTGCAGCAGTGCGGCTCGGGTGTCACCGCGTGCCACAACCTGCTGGCGGCAGCCCATGCCGGCCTGGGCATCAGCACTTTGTACCCCGGCTCATGGAGCGAGTGGTGCAGCGATGCGGCGCGCCCGGTTGCTCGAGGGTGAACTGCCGGCGCGGGTGCGGTGCATTGACACCCGTCAAGTCCGGCGTCAGCGGTAGCGCAACACTATGATCTGACACGCTTTCAGGACCGGCCTGCAAAGCAGCATCGAACATGGCAAGAAGGAGACTGTATGTACAAGCGAATCCTGTTCCCGACCGACGGTTCTGATATCACCGCCAAGGCCCTGACATCGGCCGTTGCAATGGCGCGCCTGACTGGCGCCGAGCTTTATGCGCTGGCCGTGAAGGAGCCCTTCCCCTACAGCGCCATTTCTGAAATGCAGCCCGTGCCACCCCAGGAATTCTTGGACGCCCAGGAGCGCGTGGCCCTCGCCCGCCTGAAGGGCGTCGGTGACGCCGCCACCGCTGCCGGTGTTGTCAGCCACAGCTACTCTGTGGAAGGCCTTCATCCCTGGGAAGCCATCCTCGACCACGGCAAGGCCATGGGTTGTGACCTTGTCGTGATGGCCTCGCACGGCCGCCGCGGCATGAGCGCGCTGCTGCTGGGCAGCGAGACCCAGAAAGTGCTCACGCACAGCACCATCCCGGTGCTGGTTGTGCGCTGAAGCCGTGAACCCGGGCGCCTGCGCAAGGCGCCCAACAACTTGCGCGTTTGCCCGCCTTTGCGCTAGTGCGCGTGCGACTCCAGCAGCCCGCGCGCCAACACCACCAGAGCCAGGCCACCGCCCAGCCACAGCACCTGCGACAACGTGTCGCGCAAAGCCAGGCGTTGCTGCAACTGTGGCAACAAGTCGGCCACGGCCACGTAGATGAAGCTGCTGCTGGCCACCACCAGCAGGTACGGCAGCATGCCTTCGAACGGCCCCACCAGGTAGTAGCCCAGCACGCCGCCAGCCACCGCCGCCAGACCTGAAAGCATGTTGTAGAACAAGGCCTTGCGGCGCGAAAACCCGGCGTTCAGCAGCACGATGAAGTCGCCTGCCTCCTGCGGGATCTCGTGCGCCACCACGGCCGCAGCCGTGACCCAACCCAGGGTCGGATCGGCCAGAAAGGCGGCCGCGATGATGATGCCGTCGCAGAAGTTGTGGATGCCGTCGCCCACCAGCACGCTCAGGCCGCCGCGGCCGGCCTGCTCGGCGTCAAAGTGGTGATGGTGGCCATGGCCGTCGCCTTCGTGGTGGTGCACGTGGCGGTACAGCTCGGCCTTTTCCAGCAGCCAGAAAAAGAGCAAACCACCCAGCAGCGTGGCAAACAATGCCTGCGGTGGCGCCTTGCTTTCAAATGCCTCGGGCAACACATGCAACAAGGCCGTGCCCAACAAGACACCGGCCGACAAGCTGACCAGGTGCTTGACCAGCCGGCCCAGCACCGACAGCGTGAGCTTGGCCGCAATCAGCACAGAAAGTAGGCCACCTGCGAGGGTGGCCACAACGATGTACAGCAGGGTCATGGATGGGGCCCCGGCCTTGGTGCCGGGCTTCTGGCGTTCAGTGTATCGAGCCTGTCAAGCCACACCCTGGGCCTTGAACCATGCCAGGCACCGGTGCCAGCCGTCATCGGCCGCAGCCTGGACGTAGCTCGGCCGATAGTCGGCATGAAATGCGTGCGGCGCACCGGGGTAGACCACAAACGCGCTCTTGCGGGCTGCCGCGCTGCCCTTGGCGAGTGCGGCTTTCATCTGGTCTACCGTGTCCAGCGGGATGCCGGTGTCCCGCATGCCGTACAGGCCCAGCACCGGGCCGCGCAACGAAGCCGCCACATCAACCGGATTTTTGGGCGTCAGTGGCGAGACCTCGCCCACCAGCCGCCCGTACCAGGCCACGCCGGCCTTGATGGCCGGGCTGTGCGCCGCGTACAGCCAAGTGATGCGGCCACCCCAGCAAAAGCCCGTGATGGCGGCCTTGTCCACGTTGGCACCCTCGGCACCGGCCCATGCCAGGCACGCGTCCAGGTCAGCCATGACTTGCGCGTCGGGCACCTTGGCAATGACTTCGTCAATCAGCTTGCTGATCTCGCCATAGCCCTGCGCATCACCCTGGCGTACAAAAAGCTCCGGCGCAATGGCGAAGTAACCGGCTTTGGCAAAACGCCGCACCACGTCGGCGATGTACTCATGCACACCAAAGATCTCGCTCACCACCAGCACCACGGGCAGCCCGGTGCGGCCCGCCTGCGCAGCCCGGTAGGCGGGCATCTTGAAACCCGCAACGGAAATGGTCACTTCGCCCTCTATCAGACCCAGGGCGTCGGTCTTGATGGTCTGCGCCGTCACGGGCAGCACGGCAGCAGCAAAACCAGCGCCAATGGCGCCGCGTACGAAGGCGCGGCGACCGAAGGCGCTGGTGGCGGGGACCAGCGTTTCAAAGTCTTGGTGGTGCATGGGTCGTCGGCAAATCGGGTGCGGCAGCGCATTCTAGGAAGGCCTCGCGGGTACGATCAGTGCATGGATTCACGCACCCTCCCCGGCGGGCCGCTGGCCGCCATAGACATGGGGTCCAACAGCTTCAGACTTGAAATCGGCCAGGTGATGCAAGCGCGCTACAAGCGCACGGCCTACTTCAAGGAAACAGTGCGCCTGGGGGCGGGTCTTGACGCCAACGGCATGCTCACCGAAGACGCCACGCAGCGCGGCCTGGCTTGCCTGCGCCGCTTTGCCACCCAACTGGCCGCCATGCCGCCCACGCACGTGCGTGCAGTGGCCACGCAGACCCTGCGCGAGGCACGCAACCGCAATGCATTCCTGCTGCGGGCGCAGGAAGCGCTGGGCTATCCCATTGAGATCATCTCTGGCCGCGAAGAAGCCCGCCTCATCTACGCGGGCGTGGCCTTCATGCAGCCCAGCGACCAGCCGCGGCTGGTCATCGACATCGGTGGCCGGTCTACCGAACTGATATTGGGCCAGGGCCGCACACCGCTGGTGGCCGAATCCTTTGGCGTGGGGTGCGTGAGTCTGTCACTGCGCTTCTTTGAAGGCGGCCACATCACACGCGACGCTTTCCGCCACGCCCAGGTGGCAGCGGGTGCCGAGCTTGAAGAAGCCCTGAAACCCTTTGCGCCCGAGCACTGGCAGCAGGCGCTGGGTTCTTCGGGCACCGCCGGCGCGGTGTCGCAGTTGCTTCAGGCGGCCGGTGTCACCGACGGCCGCATCACACCCGAAGGCTTGCGTTGGGCCATGGCCGAATGCCTGAAAGCCGGCCACATTGACCGCATCCAGTTTTCAGGCCTCAAGCCCGAGCGCCGTGCCGTGTTGCCCGGCGGCCTGGCCATCTTGTACACGCTGGCCACGCACTTTGGCATCAGCGTCCTGTGGCCCGCCAAGGGTGCGTTGCGCCAGGGCGTGATCATTGATCTGAGTGAACGCCAGCAAGCCCAACAGCGCGGCCGGCCCGACGCCGTGCGGGACGCGTCGGTGGCTGAACTGCAGCGCCGTTTTGGTGTGGACACCGAGCAGGCGTCGCGTGTGGCGCAGGTGGCGTTGGCGCTGTTTGACGCCGCCGTGCCAGATGCCCAAGCCGACACCCGGGGTGAGCTGGCCTGGGCCTGCGCGCTGCACGAAATTGGCCAGATGGTGTCGCACCACGACCACCACCGCCACAGCGCCTACTTGCTGGCGCATGTGGACGCACCGGGTTT
>CAZUKT010000388.1:0-2343 GCA_964620975.1 uncultured Rubrivivax sp.
GCCTTGTTGCGGCTGGCCTGGCCGCTGGCGGGCTGCAACGCGCCGCTGCTGTCGGCCTTGAGTGTTTGCTGCAGCGGCACTGCCAGGTCCAGGGCCACACGCAGGCCCTGGCTGCCCGTGAGCCGCAGGCCCGCACCCACACTGGCCATGCGGATGTGCGCCTGCTAGGCGGCCAGCGCTTCGTTCACACGCAGCACGGCGCCTTCGCCAAACAGCAGGCCGTGCAGCGCAGCGCTGCCCAGGCTCCAGAACTTGGGCGACGACAGTTCGGCTCCCAGGACCAGGCCTTGGTCACCCACTTGTTCGTATTCAAAGTAGCCGCGCACGCTGTCCAGGCCCCCGGCGCCAAACTGTTCGCCTGACGTCAGTGCGCCGGGTGCCAACTGCGCCTGCGCCCGCAACTGCAGCCGCCACGGGCCCCACAGCGGCATCTGGTGCGTGGCATTCAGGCGCAGCAGCTGAAAGTCGGGCGTGGCACCGGCACGCTTGCACGCAAACTGGTCGGTGCTGCGGCCGTTGCAGTCCACCTGGCGGGCGTTCAAACCCGACGGGCCGACGCTGAGCGTGCTGTCAAACGTGGTTTGTGTATCGCCGCTGCCCGTGTGGAACAGCTCGTAGCCCACGCTCAGGCTGCTGTAGCGCAAGGCGGTTTCGCCGCTCAATGCACCGGCGCCGGTGTGGGTGCGGTCGCGGTTGCGTTTGTGGTCCAGGCCCAGCGACCAGGCGTGGTTCAGCGCCGGGTAGGCCGCACGCAACGGCATGCGCACGCGCAGCCCCAGCGTTTCGCCCTGCACCACGGTGGCGCCGCCCAGGCTGCTGGCGGTTTCGCTGTCAGAACTGACCAGCGTGGCCGACAGGCGCGAAGCCAGGTCCGCCCCCACCGGCGCGGCGTAGCTGAAGACACGGGTGTTGGACTGCGACAGGTCGGTGGGCGACACGATCCACGTCGCACCCAAGCTGTGGCCACGCTGGAACAAGTTGTCATAGCGCAGCGATGCGTCAAGCCGGCCACGCGCCGTGTTGTACGACTGCTTGCTGCTGATCTCAGCCGCGCCGTGCAGCGGCAGCGAGTCTTCCACCTTCAGTTCCACGTTGATCTGGCGCGGGTCGCGGCCCGGTGTCACCACGGGCGTCAGACGCAGGTCGGGTGTGCTCTGCAGGCGGCCGAGTTCGGCCTGCAGCGCTTCAAAGTTGGGTGTGCTGCCGGGCTGCACACTGGGTGTGCGCGCGGCAATGGTGCTGGGCAGCGTCCACATGGCGCCGGTAACGCGCCGGCTGGCCACCTTGGCTTCAATCACTTCCAGCGTGATTTCACCGTCGGCCACCGACTGCTGCGGCAGCGACACCACCACCGACAGATAGCCTCGCCCCTGGTAGACACGCTCCAGCGCCGCCCGCGCCGACTCGGCGGCGGCCACGTCGCGGCCTTCGCCCAGAAAAGGCAGCACCGCGGCCTCAACCTCGGTGACGCTGAGCAGCGTGTTGCCGCTCACGTTGAAGGCCAGGATGTCAAAACGCAAGGCGTCGGCCCGGGCTGCGGCGGCATCGGCGGCATTGGCGGCCGCAGGCGCCTGGGCGCGCAGCGGTGCACACACCACGCTGGCCAGCAGGGGCAACAACAAGGCAAGACAGCGACTTTGAAGGCTCATCAAACAGTGGGGCTCAAACAGCCACAGTCCCGGGCGGGACTGTGCTTGGGGTAGCCCGAAACCCTGGGCGGGTTTCGGGCCGGTTGCCATCAGCCGTCACGCGTGAAATCGCGTTCGGGCCTTCGTCTGGCTCGATCAGGGCAGATCGCGCGGCTTGGTGGTCATCGGCGACTGGTTGTTGCCGTTGCGCGTGAAGCGCGACTCCGCTTTCAGGTACACGCCAGGGGTCGACTGGCCAGGAGCCACGCCGTTGTCGATGGCGTCCATGAGCGCGCTGCAGGTGCCGCCGGGGCAGTACTTGAAGGCTTCATAGGCAAAGTCGTAGCGGCCGGCAATGGCCTCGGCCGTCTGCGCAGCACCGGCCACGCCGTCAGCGCCAAACTGGTTGTTGATCTTCACAAAACGGTAGCTCTGGCCACCAATGGGGTTGTTCTCCAGCGACAGAATGCCAAAGGCATGACCCGTGTTCAGGCACGTGCGCACGTCGCTGGTGCCGCCGTTGGCTTGCACGAGGTAGGTGCTGCCGCCGTAGGTGTCAACGTCGCCGTTCAGGGCGCCGCTGCCAGCGATGACCAAGCGACCACCACCTTCGCCAGAAGCTGTGGGGTTGGTCAGGAAGTAGGTCTGCATCGCGCCGTTGGTGCCCGACGTGTCAACACGGCGGCAGAACTTGATCTGCGTGCCAGCCGACACG
>CAZUKT010000388.1:2353-4777 GCA_964620975.1 uncultured Rubrivivax sp.
ACAGCAGAACGGAGAACTGGATCGGCGTGCCGGCCCAGACGGCAGGGGAAATAGCCTGCGTGGCGGTCAGGTCATTGGCCACCGGCGTGGTGCCGCCCGTGCCACCGAAAAAGGCGCTGGCGCCCGCTTCCTTGGAGTCGTTGAAACCCGCTTCCATCATGGCCGTGATGGCGGCACGTGACAGGCTGGGTTGGCAAGCCGGCAAGGAGTAGCTGGCGTCGGTGGTAGGCAACGCCGTGTAGGTGGTGACCACCGGGCTGCCCGCTTGCGACGTGGTGGCGCAGGTGCTGGGCAACTGGCCCTTGGCCACTTGGTAGGCCATCAGCGAGCGATACAGGCTTTCGCTCACACCCACGCCAAAGGCCTGGACGAAGTTGGACGGCAGGAAGTCCACCGCGTCGTTCACACCGGCAGGGATGGAGACGGCGCCGATGCCACGGATGATGGCGCCTTCCACGTCAAGGAAGCCACCTTCGGAGGTCTGGTTCACGGTGCCCACGCAGTTGCGGATGGCAGTGGCAAACGACAGGCCGCCCGAACCTGCAAAGGGCGTGGCAGCGGCGCAGGCCGCGCTGGCCGGGTCAATGAAGCGCTGCGTCAGGGTGCCGTTGACCGTGGCGTGCACCACGGCGCCGTAGGAGCCGGCCGAAACGTTGATACGAACCTGGTCGATGGCAGTGCCAGTGAAATTGACCGAGCAGGTCGCGGTGAAGTCGTTGGTCAGCGCAGAAGTGCTGGCGGACGACTTGTACAGCGTGTAGGTGCCGCTGCAAATGTTCTTCAGCGCGCGGGCCTGGTTGACAGAAAAGGCGCTGGCACCGGTCAGTACAGCGGTGGCGGCATGGCCGGCTTGGGCGCTGACGAGCGCGGCAAGGGCCAGGGCAATGTGGGTGAGTTTCATGGTTTCAATCCTGTGGGTTGGTTACTTGCAGGGAGATCTGAAATGCGAGGAGAAAAAGCTCCGCCAGGGGCAGCCAAAAACGGGCTGCCGGGTCTGGAACTTCAGCGGGGGTGGATCAGCGAACGGCGCGGCGGCGGATCACCAGGCCCATGGCGCCCAGGCCAGCCAGCAGCATGGCCAGCGAGCTGGCTTCCGGCACCGCTGCGGTTTGCCACGTCAGCACGCCATCGTTGTAGTTGAACTGGCCGTAGGTCGGCGTGCCGGCAAACGGGCCACCCACCTGGATTTCAGCACCCTGGTTGGCACGCAGCCGGTAGAACACGCTGGACGTGCCCTCGGCCACCATGGCTTGCCACGACAGCTTGCCTTGCCAGTTGAGGTTGGTGCCCATGTTGGAGTTGCTGGGGATGTAGCCCTGGCCAATGACCGGCGCGCCGGTGTTGGGGTCGATAGCCTCGACCAGCGCGTTGGCGCCAGCGGTGTTGCCAGCCACCAGTGTGCCCAGGCCGTTGTTGTTGTTGAGCGTGCCGTTGGCCAACGTCATGCCGACCGTGGCGGCGCCTGACTGTGCCGCGAGGTTGCCTGGCGTCGGGTTGCCCGTGGTCAGGAAGGTGGCGGTTGAACCGTTGCCACCGGCGATGACGCCAAACTTGGTGTCCGCAGCTTGGGCCGCAGCGTCGAACATGGCGAACTGGCCGCTCCAGGCAAACGTGCCGGGCTGGGCCACGCCATTGACCGTGAGGGTGTCGAGCTTGAAGTCCCAGACCACCTTCTGGCCTGCACCCACCAGCGACGCGGTCGCCACCAGGGGGTCAAAGTCGGTGCGGTTGAAGTTCAGGTCCACCAGCAGCGACGTGCGCGTGCCAACGGAGTCAACCGCCAAGAACACCAGCGAACTGTTGTTGTTGTTGCTGACCATGGTTTCAAGTACGGCAGCGTGGGCGCCACCAGCGGCCAGCGCAGCGGCAACAGCCACCATGCTGAGTTTGGATGTGTGGTTCATCGGGTCTCTCCTGGTACGGGGTTTATGAAGCTCGCATCACCGTGGTTGGCTCTGCAGCTGGGGGAACAATATCGAGTGCATGTGACTGGGTTCACTGCGCCGGTGCCACCCACTTAGTCTGTTTGGACGCAGGCGGGACCTTCATTTCAGGGGGTTCCAATCAAGGGCGCTTCGGGTGGCGTGCGCCGGCGGCTCCATGTGGCCAGCAATCCCGCGCCAAAGAGCGCCAACACCAGCGCAGCGGGCTCGGGCACAGGGGGCACATCGCTGGGGGTCTGCCACGTCAGGATGCCGTCGGCCAAACCGGCAGGGCTTAGCGCGTTCCAGGCCAACTTGGTTTGCCAATTGCCTTGGCTGCCGAGGTTGCCTGAAGCCCCAACGAATCCAGCCGAAGTGGTGTTCACATTGACAAAGCTGGCGCCCACCGTCAGGTCGCCGCTGGCGGGTGAAGGGATGGTGCCTTTGCTCTCGTTGTTGTTGAGCAGCGCCGCGACCAAACCCATCGACGTGGTGTTGGCAC
>CAZUKT010000389.1:0-2041 GCA_964620975.1 uncultured Rubrivivax sp.
ATCGGGGCTGGCCCTTACCACCTGGCGGTCGCCCTGGGCGTAGCTGTCCACCAGGAAGGGCATCATGGTCAGGTTCAGGCTGGGCACGTGCGGCGCATACGAGCCCGTGGCCGACACGGTGAAGTCGATGCCGCCGAGCGCGAGTTGTTCGATGTTCTTCGGGTCATTGCCCAGTTGGCTGCAGCAAAACACCTGCACCTTGTAGCGGCCTTGCGTGAGCTCTTCAACCTTCCTGGCAAACACCTGCGCGGCGGCCTGGCGCGCGCCGGCCTGCTGGTCGGTATGGCTGAACTTGAGCACGGTCTGCGCGCCGGCGGGCAGGGCAAAGGCCATCGTGGCCACGGCCAGGGCGGTGAATGTGAAACGTTTCATGGCGGTCTCCTTCAGGGTGTTTTGTGGGGGTCGAAACTCGCCATCAGCACCCTGCGGCCGGTGGCATGTGACTGGTAGATGGCAGCCTGCACGTGCAGGTTGACGAGATAGTCCTGCGCGGCGTTTTCAAGCGCCGCTCCTGTGCGCAGGTGCGCCAGCACGTGGGCCTGCAGCGCCGTGCAGGCGCCACCAAACGCGCCGGCCGTGCCCGGCGGGTAGGGGTGCAGGGCTTCGGGCCCGTGGTGCGGCTTGAACCACAGGCGCGCCTCGCCGTCCAGGCGCAGCACGCCGCTTTCGCCTTCGAGCCACATCTCGCCCATCGTGCGGCGCGGGTTGTCGGCCACGTGGTCGTTCAAGCGGTTGCCGTCGAAGAGCCCTTGGCGCTCGTCGCCGAACTCGAACACGATGAGGCCGGCGTCCTCACCCGTGATCACCGGGTTCAGGCGACGCAGCCGGGCCGTCACGGCCACCACCTCGCCGAGCAGGAAGCGGAAAGTGTCGATGAAGTGCACCGCCGTTTCACGCACCAGGAACAGCGGCATGCGCTGGAAATAGGGCTGGCGTTCCAGGTAGGCCCCGGGGCCCTGGCCGTCACCGGGCCGCAGGCGGAAGGTGATGCCATGCACGCGGCCCAGGAAGCCGCTTTCGATGAGCCGCTTGCATTCGCGAAACCAGGGCGCGAAGCGGAAGTTTTCGTGCACCACCAGCGGCGTGGCGTGGGCCTGCGCCAGGGCGGTCATGGACTCGGCCTGCGCCAGGTCGTTGCCGAAGGGCTTCTGGCAGATCGTGGGAATGCCACGCTGCAGCGCTGCGCGCACTGCGGGCTCCTGCACCTCGGGCGGCAGCACCACGTCCAGCAGCGTCGGCCGCACCGTGTCGAGCATTTGCTCGAGGTCGGTAAAGCAGTGCGGCACGGCAAAGCGTGCCGCCAGCGGCGCAGCATTGGTGGCGCTGCGGTTGCACAGCGCCACCACCGGTGTGCCGGCGTCGTGCCAACCTTCCAGCTGGAACTGCGCCCAATAGCCCGCGCCGACCATGGCGATGCGTTCGTTCATCTCACAGCCTCTCGATCACCGCGCGGGTGATGTCGGCGGTGCTGCTGCTGCCGCCAAATTCACAGGGCCGCACGGCGCCGCTGGCAAAGGCGGCCTGCACGGCCGCTTCGATGGCCTGCGCGCCTTCGGCCAGCGCGCTGTCGCCATGGCGCACCGCCAGCCAGTCCAGCATCATGGCCACCGACAGCAGCATTGCCGTCGGGTTGGCGATGCCCTTGCCGGCAATGTCGGGTGCCGTGCCGTGTGCCGGCTGGAACACCGCGTGGTGCTCGCCGATGTCGGCCGACGGCGCCATGCCCATGCCGCCCACGAGTGCAGCAATGAGGTCCGACAGGATGTCGCCAAACATGTTTTCGGTGACGAGCACGTCGTAGGCCCAGGGCTTCATCACCAGGTTCAGCGCCATCGCATCGACGTAAGCGCTCTCGGTGCTGATGTCCGGGAATGCAGCGGCACGTTGTTCAAACACCTGGCGCCAGAACGCCATCGAGGCAAAGACGTTGGCCTTGTCGACACTCGTGACATGGCCGCGCCGGCCACGTGCCTTGCGCTGGCGCGCAAGTTCAAGCGCGAAGTCGCACACCCGGGCGGTGCCGGCGCGTGTGATCTTCATC
>CAZUKT010000389.1:2051-4776 GCA_964620975.1 uncultured Rubrivivax sp.
ATCTCCTCCTCTTGCAGCGCCGCTGCGGCCTCAGGATCCATTTCAGCCAGCTGTTTTGCACGCTCTGCCCTGGCCTTCAGCCACGCTTCATGCTTCTGTACAAAGCTGGGCGGTGCCGGCGCGTGTGATCTTCATCGTGTCGTACGCGGCGTCGTCCTTCAGCACGCCCCGGCCTCGGGCGTAGAAGAGGCCTTCGGTGCTTTCACGCACGAGCACGAGGTCGATCTCGGCCGCACGTGGGCTGGCCAGCGGCGTGGGCAGGCCGGGCCAGGTGCGAATGGGCCGCACGCCGGCGTACAGGTCCAGCGCGAAACGCAGGTCGAGCTGGGGAATGATCTCGGTGCCATCGGCGCCGCGCACATGGGGCAGGCCCATGGCGCCAAAGAGGATGGCGTCGGCAGCACGGCAAGCGGCCAGGGTGGATTCGGGCAGGGCCACGCCGCTGTCGACGTAATGCTGGGCGCCGGCCGGGTGCGAAACGACGGCGAACTTGCGCCCCATGCGGGGCGACGCGGCGGCCAGCAGCGCCAGCGCGGCGGCGGTGACCTCGCGCCCGATGCCGTCACCGGGCAATACCGCGATTTCGTAGCTTGTCTTGTTCATCGTGTCTTCACGTCGTCACATCTGCGCCAGCTTGTAGCGCTCGAACAGCGCCACCAGTTCGCGGCTGGCGCGTTCACGGTGGGCGCGGGTGACCTTGGCAGCACCCTCGGCATCACCGGCGCTGATGCGTTCGAGCATCTGCCGGTGCTCCTGGGTGGAATTGACCGGCTTGGGCCGCAGCCGCAGCGTGAACATGCGCGCCCGGTGTGCGCGGTCCCAGTAGTTGAGCACCGTGGCCTCGAGCTGGCGGTTGCCGGCCAGGCTGACGAGCCCGGCGTGGAAACGTTCGTCGGCAGCGGCCCATGCGTCCAGGTCATCGGCCGCCAGCGCCTTGTCCATGGCGCGCGTGGCGTCCACCAGGGGCTTGAGTTCGGCTGCAGCGGGCTTGCGCCGTGCCAGCAGTTCGGCGGCCATGCACTCCAGGGCGGACAGGATGTCGTAGATCTCGCTCATGTCGGCCGGTGACACCGGCAGCACCCGCATGCCGTGCCGCGGGATGACCTCCACCAGGCCTTCACCGGCCAGGCGCATCAGGGCCTCGCGCACCGGCGTACGGCTCGTGCCCAGTGCCAGCGCCACCTCTTGCTCCAGTGCGCGGTGGCCCGGTGGCCAGACGTTGTCGAGGATGCGCTGGCGAATCTGCCCGTACACCACGTCCACCAACGAGGTGCCTGGAGCGGCTCTTGTGCTCTTCATGGGTAGTTCCAATGCATGGGCATGACACCGGCTACTGGCAAGGGCAGCAAGGCCAGTCGCTCGTCCAGCAAACAGCCCAGCACGGCGGTGCGCCGGTCCGGCCCGGTGAAGGCGATGCTGGAGATGTTGCGCAGCACCTCGCTGCGGATGCCGTCCAGGTGCGGCCGGTCCATGGTGGCGCTGTCGAACGCGGCCTCGACCCACGCCAGATGCTCGGCCTGCGCGTCTTGCAGCCACAGCGTCTGGGTGCCGTCAGGCGCGACGCGGATGAGCCGGTTGCTGACGATGCTGACCACCCAGGCGCAGCCCTCTTCGTCAAAGGCCAGGCCGTCTGGAAACGTGCCCGGGCCGAACGTGGCGACCACCTGTTTGTCGCCCAGGCTGCCGTCGGCGTGCAGCGCAAAGCGCGACAGGCAACGCGCAAAGGTCTCATTGACGTAGAGCCAATCGCCGCCTGGGTGCACGGCCACCTCGTTGGTGTAGCCCAGGCCATCGGCCACGACGGTGGCGCCGCGCCGGTCCACGCGCACGATGAAACCGTCGCCACCGTCGCGCCGATAACCCAGCGCCCGCGGCGAGCGGCGGGTGCTGACCGTGACCCAAGTGCGGCCTTCCGCGTCGGGCAGCACGAAATTGGTGGGTGGCAACGCGTGCCCGCCCACGGCCTGCAGCCAGGGCTCGACGCTGCCGTCGCGCTGCAGGCGGTAGACGCCCCCCGCTTCGGCACCCAGATGCGCCAGCAGGAAACTGCCATCGGGCAGCAGGGCAATGCCGTTGGGCCGCAGTTCGCCGCCGTCAGGCAGGCGGCCGCTGTACAGGGCCTGCGAACCGTCGGCGCGCAAGTGGGCCACGCCGCCACGCCAGTCGGCGGTGTAGAGGTCGCCACGGGCTGTGGCCAGCACACATTCGGGCCGCTTCAGGCCGTGACCACGCCACGCCAGACTGGCCAGGCTTGCAACCGGCGATGACATTGACGCATTCATTAATGCATACGTTAATGCGCGCACAAGCGACGGTGATACCGGGTTTTCCCGAAATCGAATCTGATCACTTGGTCCCCCGGTCAACGGTCATGCATCGCAACGATCTCGAGCGCGGCGAGCCGTCATTCGGGCGATCTCCAAGCCCGCCCCGCAGGTCACGGTCCGCAGACCCGGGCCGCTTTCGCGGGGCGTGAACGCGGGCGCTGCCGGGTCGCAGCCAGGTGCCGATGCTTCCCGCCGGCAGCTTGCGCTGCCACGCCTTTGGCGCCTCCTCCAGTACACCCCGCAGCGCTGAACCGGCCAGCGCCGTGCTGTGCGGCAACCTGGAAGACGCCATCCCCATGCGCGCCAAACAGGCGGCATGTGCCGGCTTCGTCGGAAGTGTGAAAAACACAGATCTCGGCGACACCGCCCTGCGCGTGCGCGTGCAAGCGCTGAAAAGC
>CAZUKT010000390.1:0-1227 GCA_964620975.1 uncultured Rubrivivax sp.
CGTTGAGCTCGATGTCCACGCCCAGGTCGTAGCTGTTGAGCTTGAGCTTGTAGCCGGGGCGCAGGCCGGCGTTTTCGTCAAAGTCTGCTGCCAGCGTGGCCACGGGGCCGTCGAATTGAAGCTTCCAGTGGCGGTAAGCGCCGGGTGATGTTCGGTAGTCAACGCGGTTGGCTGTGCTCAAGGGATGCTCCTGAAATCAATGCCGGCAATGTGCCGATGCCGCGCAAGATAGTGCGCGTTTTGGAATTCGATGAGACGCATAATAGTGCGTGCTATCAAAGACGGTCAAGCACTTTAGTGCATGTATTTCAGGGTGCGGGTTTATGCGGGGATGAGCAGCGCCTGCCGCACCACCCGGCGCAGCGTGGCAAAGGTGGGTTCCAGCGCGTCGGCGCTGGTGTCCACGCGGAAGTCGGCCTTGGAATAAAAGGCGGCGCGCCCGGCCAGGATGCCCTTCAGGTCTTCCATGGCTTCGCGGCTGGCGGCCATGGGGCGCAGGTCGCCCTGGGCGGCCACGCGTTTCATGTGGTCTTCGGCGTCGGCCTGCAGCCACACCGTGGTGCAGTGCGCCAGCAGCAGGTTGAAGGTTGCGGGGTCTGACACGATGCCGCCGGGCGTGGCGACTACCGCTTCGGGGTAGATCTGTATGGCTTCTTCCAGCGCGCGGCGCTCGTAGCGGCGGTAGGCGTTTTGGCCGTACAGGCCCTGGATTTCGCTGATGCTGCAGCCGGCGAACTTTTCAATTTCGCGGCTCAGTTCCACAAACGGGTAGTCCAGGTCGTCGGCCAGCATCTGGCCCAGCGTGGACTTGCCGGCACCGCGCAGCCCCACCAGCGCCACCCGCGTGCTGCGGCTGGCGGCCACCTGGCTGTTGCCGCCGCCGGTGCCCAGCAGGCTGCCCACGGCTTCACGCACACGGCGCAGCGTGGTTTCGTCACGGTGCTCCAGCAGTTCACGCAGCAGCAGCCATTCGGGGGTGGAGGTGGTCACGTCGCCCAGCAACTCGGCCAGGCTGCATTGCAGCGCGCCCGCCACCTGCAGCAGCACCAGGGTGCTGGCGTTGCCGATGCCGTATTCCAGGTTGGCCAGGTGGCGTTCTGACACGTCGGCGGCCAGCGCCACGGCCTTGCGTGTCATGCCCCGGCGGCTGCGCAGTGCACGCACCCGCTCGCCCAACGCCAGCAGGAAGGGGTGCTTTTCTTCGTGCGGTGGCGCTGCCGTGGCGGC
>CAZUKT010000390.1:1327-4772 GCA_964620975.1 uncultured Rubrivivax sp.
CCAACGCCAGCAGGAAGGGGTGCTTTTCTTCGTGCGGTGGCGCTGCCGTGGCGGCGGCCAGCGCGGCGGAGGGTGGCTCGACTGGCGGTGCAGCAATTGGCGCAGCAGGCGGGGCCGGCTCGCCGGGGCCTGACGCCGGGGCGATGGGTGCAAACCCGGGTACATGCAATATAGTGCTTGACATGGCGCGGTGCCGCTTCTATCGTGAGTACACGCACAATAATTCATCTTTGTGCCCACTGCAAGCTGAAGTGCGCTTCAGCACCCCCTGCGGCCCCATGCCCCGGAGTGCCCACCATGACACCGCAAGAGTTTCAGACCGACCTGTCCTTGCTGACGTCCCAACTGGCCGGCCGGCCGCTGGACGCCGCGCTGGACACCTGGCTCAACACCGAACACGGCGCCAATGGCACCACCAACGCCACCTACAGCCGCTTGAAACAGGCCTGCCAGGCCGGGGTGGCCGCAGGCTGGCTGTGCAACCGCGAAGGTGGTGGCATCCGCTACGGCCGCATCTTCAAACCCGGCCCTGAACTGCATGGCTTTTCAGTGGACGTGGTGGACATGCAAGACCTGGCTGGCCCGCACCACAGCCACCCCAATGGCGAGATCGACCTGGTCATGCCCATTGAAAGTGACGCGCTGTTTGACGGCCGGCCCGCCGGCTGGGTGGTCTACGCCCCGGGCACCGCCCACCGCCCCACCGTGAGCCACGGCCGCGCGCTGGTGCTGTACCTGCTGCCCGAAGGCCGCATCGAGTTCACGAAATGAACCTGCCGACATGAGCACACCCTTGCTCCCCAACTTCGTCAGCGGCCGCTGGCAGGCCGGCACCGGTGCCGGCACGCCGCTGCTCGACCCGGTGCTGGGCACCGAACTTGTGCGGGTGGACGCGACGGGCCTGGACCTGCCCGCCGCCTTTGCCTTTGCGCGCGACCAGGGCGGCGCGGCCTTGCGTGCGCTGAGCTACCGCCAGCGCGCCGCCTTGCTGGTGGCCGTGGGCAAGGTGCTTCAAACCCACCGCGACGCCTATTACGAGATTGCCACCGCCAACAGCGGCACGGTCAAGAACGATTCGGCGGTGGACATCGACGGCGGCCTCTTCACCCTGGCCACCTACGCCAAGCTGGGCGACACGCTGGGCGACAGGCACCACCTGCTCGACGGCGAAATGGCCCGCCTGGGCAAGGACCCGCTGTTCCAGAGCCAGCATGTGATGGTGCCCACGCAGGGCCTGGCGCTGTTCATCAACGCCTTCAACTTCCCCAGCTGGGGCCTGTGGGAAAAGGCCGCACCGGCGCTGCTGAGCGGTGTGCCGGTGGTTGTGAAACCCGCCACCGCCACGGCCTGGCTCACGCAGCGCATGGTGCAGGACGTGGTGGCGGCGGGCGTGCTGCCGGCAGGCGCGCTGTCGGTCATCTGCGGCAGCGCGGCAGGCCTGCTGGACGCACTGCAGCCGTTTGACGTGTTGTCCTTCACCGGCAGCGCACACACGGCGGCCTTGATCCGCAGCCACCCGGCCGTGGCGCAGCGATCGGTGCGCGTCAACATTGAAGCCGACAGCATCAACTCGGCCCTGCTGTTGCCGGGTGAACAAGCCGGCGGCGCGGCGCTGGATTTGCTGGTGAAAGAAGTGGCGCGCGAGATGACGGTGAAGGCGGGCCAGAAGTGCACCGCCATCCGCCGCATCTTTGTGCCCGAGCCCTTGTTCGACGCGGCCGCCCAAGCCATCAGCGCCCGCCTGGCCAAGACCACCGTGGGCAACCCGCGCAACGAATCGGTGCGCATGGGCGCCTTGGTCAACCGCGAGCAACTGCAGTCCGTGCAAGAAGGGCTGGCCTTGCTCAAGACGCAGGCCGACGTGCTGCACGACGGGGCCACGCACGCGCTGGTGGACGCCGACCCGGCCTTGGCCTGCTGCACCGGGCCCACGCTGCTGGGCTTGCGCACGGCCGCACAAAGCGACGCCGCCCACTTGGTGCACGACACCGAAGTGTTTGGCCCGGTAGCCACCTTGCTGGCCTACCGCGACGCCGGACACGCGCTGGCGCTGGTGCGGCGCGGGCAGGGCTCGCTGGTGACGTCGCTCTACGGCAGTGACCCGGCCGCGCTGGCTGCCACGGCATTGCAACTGGCCAGCAGCCACGGCCGTGTGCACGTGATCAGCCCCGACGTGGCGGCGCTGCACACGGGCCACGGCAACGTGATGCCGCAGTCGCTGCACGGCGGGCCCGGCCGTGCCGGGGGTGGGGAAGAACTGGGGGGCCTGCGTGCGCTCAACTTCTACCATCGGCGCAGCGCGGTGCAGGCCAGCACCGCCGTGCTGGCGGCGCTGGGCGCGGCGGTCTGAAGCGCCGAACAGCCACAAGAAACCAGGAGACACCCATGACCCCCGTTGCCTCTGCCACGGCCCCGGCCGGCGTGTTGCCGCCGCCCGAGCGCTTCAACTTTGCGCAGCACCTGCTCAGCGCCAACGCGTGCCGCGCGCCGCGTGCCGCCTTCATCGACTACCTGGGCACGTTGAGCTACGGCACGCTGGAAGAGCGCGTGCGCCGCATGGCCGCCGGGCTGCGCGGCCTGGGCATCAAACGCGAAGAGCGTGTGCTGCTGCTGATGCTGGACTGCAACGACTGGCCGGTGAGCTTCTTGGGTGCCATGTACGCCGGCCTGGTGCCGGTGGCCGTGAACACGCTGCTGACGGCCGACGACTATGCCTACATGCTGGAGCATTCACGCGCGCAGGCCGTCATCGTGTCGGGCGCGCTGCTGCCCACGCTGACCATGGCCATGGTCAAGTCCGACCACGAAGTGCACAAGGTGGTGGTGTCGCGGCCCCAAGCGCCGCTGAAAGCGGGGCTTTCGTCTGACACGCCGCTGCACCCGGCCGAAGTGGAGATGGAGTCCTTCCTGCAGGCCCACGGCCCGGCGCACAAACCCGCCGCCACCAGCGCCGACGACCCCGGCTTCTGGCTCTATTCGTCAGGCTCCACCGGCCGCCCCAAGGGTACGGTGCATTCCCACGCCAACCCCTACTGGACGGGTGAGCTGTACGGCAAGGCCGTGCTGCAACTGCGTGAAGACGACGTGTGTTTTTCGGCCGCCAAACTGTTTTTTGCCTACGGCCTGGGCAATGCGCTGACCTTCCCCATGGCCGTGGGCGCCACCACGCTGCTGATGGCCGAGCGGCCCACGCCCGATGCCACCTTCAAGCGCTGGACCGGCGCTGTGGGCGGCGTCAAGCCCACCGTGTTCTACGGCGCCCCCACGGGCTTTGCCGGCATGCTGGCCCACCCCCGGCTGCCGGCACGCGCCGAGGTGGCCATGCGCCTGGTGTCGTCTGCCGGTGAAGCCCTGCCGGCCGAATTGGGTGAACGTTTCCAGCGCCACTTTGGCGTTGACATCGTCGACGGCATCGGCTCCACCGAGATGCTGCACATCTTCACGT
>CAZUKT010000391.1:0-4759 GCA_964620975.1 uncultured Rubrivivax sp.
CGGCGACTACCTCAGTGTGTCCCAGCAGGCGCACGACGAACTGCTGGCGCACTTGGCAACCTACCGTGGGCTCTACTGGACCGACACCTTCATCAACGTCATGAAGCATGTGAAGGCACAGCGAGCGGCCACGGCGTTGGCCACACCCTGACCAGCATCGTCATTGCCCAGCGTCAGAAGCCACACAGGGCCAGCGGCGTGGCCGCCACGGCAACGGTGCACGGTCGCGCCAACGAAAAAGGCCCCAGGTTCACATGAACCTGGGGCCTGCTTTTTGGTAGGCGCGAATGGACTCGAACCATCGACCCCCACCATGTCAAGGTGGTGCTCTAACCAGCTGAGCTACGCGCCTGGGGAAGCCTCACAGTATATAGGAGCCGCACCCTGGCCCCGGGGCCCACTTACTTGCGCCGCGTGTGACGTACGCCCGGCACGCGGCCGATCTGTGCCAGCACGGTGGCCAGGCGGGCGGTATCGGCCAGCTCCACGGTAAAGGTCATCCAGGCCATGCTGCCGTCCTTGGCACTTTGTGTATGCACGCCGGTGACGTTCATCTTGTCCTTGGCAAACACCTCGGAAATGTCGCGCAGCAAACCGGGTCGGTCTGCGGCTTCTATCAACACGTCCAGCGGGTACAGGGCCGCCTTGTCGCGGCCCGGCGTGCCCCAGGCCACGTCGATGACCCGGCCCGGCGACATCTGCGCCATGTGGTGCAGGTTGGTGCAGTCCTTGCGGTGCACGGCAACGCCCTTGCCGCGCGTGACGAAGCCTGCAATGGTGTCCGGCGGCGCGGGCCGGCAGCAGCGGCCCAGTGTGGTCAGCAACGAATCCATGCCCACCACCAACACACCGCCGCGCCCGCCGCCAGCTTCGGCCCGTGATCGGTGCAGCAGCACGCGGTCTTCGTCGGGCGCGGGCTCGGCGGGGCGCAGCAGGTTTTCTATGGTGCGCAGCGACAGCTCGTCCTTGCCCACCACCTCGTACAGCGCGTCGGCGCCCTTGAAGCCCAGCTGGTCGGCCAGCGCGTCGCGCTCCAGCGCCGTGCGGCCCAGGCGCTGCAGCAGCTTTTCAACCAGCTCGCGGCCACGCGCCACGGTCTGCGCCTGTGCCTGGGTGTTGAACCAGGCACGCACCTTGGTGCGCGAGCGGGGGCTCGCCAGGTAACGCAGTTCGGCGTTGAGCCAGTCCAGCGATGGCCCGCCGTCCTTGGTGGCCACCACTTCCACGGTCTGGCCCGACAGCAGCGGCGTGTTCAGCGGCACCATGACGCCGTCAACACGCGCGCCCCGGCAGCGGTGGCCCAGGTCAGTGTGCAGCGCGTAGGCAAAGTCCACCGGCGTGCCGCCAGCGGGCAGGTCAATGATGGTGGCCTGCGGCGTAAAGACGTAGATGCGATCACTGGCGTCCACCGTCTTGGCCGCAGCCCCGGTGCTGGGGCTGGCGGCGGCATCCTGCCCGGAGAAATCGCGCTCCCAGGCCAGCAGTTCACGCAGCACGGCTTTGCGCGCTTCGGCGATGCGGTCTTCAAATTCGCCACTGGCGCTGACACCGGCATAACCCCGTGCGCCGGCTTCCTTGTACATCCAATGCGCGGCCACGCCGTGTTCGGCGTGTTCGTGCATGGCACGCGTGCGGATCTGCACTTCAAGCGGCCGGCCGTCGCCAGCCAGCACCACCGTGTGCAGGCTCTGGTAGCCGTTGGGCTTGGGGCGGGCGATGTAGTCGTCAAACTCGCCTTCCACGGGGCGCCAGGCTTCGTGCACGCGGGCCAGTGCCGCATAGCAGGCAGCCACGTCGTCTACCACCACACGCAAGGCGCGGGCGTCAAAGACACGCGCAAAGCTCAGGCTCTTGCCCTGCATCTTTTTCCAGATGCTGTACAGGTGCTTGGGGCGGCCTTGCACGTCGGCGCGCAGCCCGCCTGCGGCCAGCAAGGCAGCAAGCTCGCTGCGCGCTGCGGCCACGCTTTGTTCGCGTTCGGCACGGGTTTCGTCCACCAGGCGCGCCATGCCTTGGTAGTCGGCCGGGTGCAAGAAGCGGAACGACAGGTCCTCGATCTCCCACTTCACCTGCCAGATGCCCAGCCGGTTGGCCAGCGGCGCAAAAATCTGCAATGACTCGGTGGCCAGTTCCGGCGGGCAAGGCTGCTTGTGGGCGGCAAACCAGCGCAGCGTTTGCAGACGCGATGCCAGACGCAGCAGCACCACCCGCAGGTCGCGTGAAAAGGCCAGCAGCATCTTGCGCACGCGTTCGGTCTGCTCGGCGCGGTGCTCGGGCCCCACTTGGGCGGCGCGTGCCGCACGCTGTATCTGCACCAACTTGCGCGTCAGCGTCACCAGGCTGGCGTAGCTGTCGCCAAAAGCCTTGCGCACCACTTCTTCGGGGCGCTGCAGGTAGTCGCCGGCATACACCAGGTAGGCCGCCGCGCACAGCGTGGGCGCAGCGCCTATGGCGCGCAGCAACTGCGCCACGCCGTCGGCATGGCCCAGCGCGTCTTCACCCGTGTCCAGCGTCTGGCCCAACAGCAGGGGCTCGGCAAACCCACGGGCGCGCTGCACCGGGTCAGCGCTTTGGTCACCTTCCACGCTGGCCAGGTGCACGATGGCAGCCATGCCCGCCTGGCTGCCAGGCGAGCCGGTGGCGTGGCTCTTCATTCTTGCAACAAGAAGCGGCGCACCACCGCGCGTTGGTCGGCCTGCACCAAGGTAGGCGCGTGCCCCACGCCGGCAAAAGTGTGCAGCTGCGCACGTGGGCCCCGCACGGCCATGGCCTGGGCGGTGCCGGCGCTAAGCAGGTCAGATTCACCACCACGCAGCAGCAGCGTGCGGCACTGCAGGCTGTCATACATGTGCCAGAGCATGGCCTGGCCGGTGGCGGCCATCTCGGGCGTCGTGGCGCGCACGGGCACGGCAATGGCGGGGTCGTAGTGCAGCTTGAAGCCTGCCACGCCGTCTTGCTCAGCCGGCACCAGTTGCGGCCGCGTCAAGGCCAGCCACTGCTCTGGCGTGTGCGGGCCAAAGCCCTGGCTGATGGCCCACAGCGCTTGGGCCGCCTCTTCCACCGTGCGCCAGAACACAGGCACGCCCAGGTAGGTGCCAATGCGCTGCAGCGCCGCCGGCTCTATGACCGGGCCCACGTCGTTGAGCACCAGGCGGCGCACCGGCGAGCCTTGCAGCGCCGCCAGCGCCAGGCCGATGAGCCCGCCCATGGACGTGCCCACCCAGTCCACCTGCGCCACACCCAGCCGCGCCACCAGCGTCACCATGTCGGCCACGTAGGCGGGTATCGCATAGCCCATGGGGTCCACCAGGCGGTCTGACTGGCCGCGCCCCACCACGTCGGGGCAGACCACGCGGTAGTCGCTGCTCAAGTCACGGGCCAGGGTGTCAAAGTCACGCCCCTGGCGCGCCAGGCCGTGCACACACACCAGCACACGTGGGTTGGCAGCATCGCCCCATTCCCAGTAGGCCATGCGGTGCAGGCCCCGTGTGTCCAGGCACTGCACATGGCAAAGGCGGGGGTCGGTCATCGCGGGCTCGCTAGGGGGCTACAGGCTGGGGGGAGGCAGCCTGCCATCGTATCAACGCCCGCCAAGCCGCCCCGGCCTGCGCAGCGCCTGCGTCAGTTCATTTGCACGCTGCCGCTCACTGTGGCCGTGACGCTGGCCTTGCCGGCTTCTACCGGCAGCGCTTCGTCGGCCATGCTTGCCCGTGCCGCCTGCAGCCGCATCATGGGCACGGGGCCGCCCTGCGGATCATTGCCAGCCACACTCACCTCACGCACCACGTAGCCAGCAAAGCCAAACTGTTTGGTCACCGCTTCGGCGCGGCTGCGAAACCGGGCGATGGCCTGCGCCGCCACATCGGCTTCGACCTTTTCCCGCGCCTCGCGCGACAGCGAGAAGCCCACACGGGCGATGCTCAGGCTCTGCACGCGGCCGGTCAGCTGCGCGATGGTGGCCGTGTCGCGCCCTTCCACCATCAGCTCTGCACTGCCTTGCCAGCCGTTGATGCCACCTTTGGGCGCGTAACGCGGCTGCAAGGAAAAACCGCCCGTCTGCACCTCGACCTGCCCCGGTCTGGCCACTTTGCGCGCTTCGGCCAGGGCCACGTCCAGCGCCTGCCTGAGCTGGCCTTGCACCGCAGCCGCGTCGGTGCCCTCGCGCGTGGTGGCAAACACCACCGTCAACCAGTCCTTGTTGACCTCGACCGTGGCGCTGGCGCTGAGCGACACCACGTTTTGTGGCGGCGGCAAGGCCTGCGCGCCGGCTTGGCCCACGGCGGTGGCCGCAGCCACGGCCGCCAAAGCGCGGTTCAGGTTCAAGGCATTGATGTGCATGGCGTCTCTTTTCAGGCAACGCGGCCACTTGCCGCAACCCCACAGCGTGCGCCCTGGCAAGGTGGTTGACCGGCCGCAGCGGAACGGCCCGCCCGAAAGACATGTAACAGATGGTCATGGACGGGCAAAAACCGTCAATCCGCCCCCCCACAATGCGCCTGTTACAAATTTGGAGCCGCCCATGAGCACGCCCGCCACCACCCGCGCCGACCGCATCGTGGTCGTCGATGACGATGCGCGCATTCGCGATCTGCTGCGCCGCTACCTGTCGCAAGAAGGCTTTGATGTACTTCTGGCCGAAGACGCCAAGGCACTGAACCGCGTGCTGACACGCGAGACGGTGGACCTGATCGTGCTGGACCTGATGCTGCCGGGCGAAGATGGCCTGAGCATCTGCCGCCGGCTGCGGGCCGCCAACGAC